>CAZYLG010000022.1:0-21515 GCA_964648565.1 uncultured Thermoplasmatales archaeon | reverse complement strand
AAAAAAAATAAAAATAATAAATAATTACTAGACGTTTCAAATAGTATATGTTCTTAGTCGTTAAAACCCGTGTTTACCAACCAGTGGAACAAAGGCACAACCACCATGTGATACTGTTTCAAAACCTTGTTCAGTGCGTGTTAAAACTAATAATTCTGCAGTTATACGACCAACAGGAATGACAATTTTCCCATCAATACGAATTTGATTTTTAAGCGGCTGAGGAACCTCAGGAGATGAACACGTAACATAAATCCTATCATATGGTGCAAATTCATCAAGTCCTTCTGATCCATCACCCACCATAACCTTTACATTATTGAATCCGGTCTCTTCCAATCGTTGTTGTGACACTTCCGCAAGATCTTCAAACCGTTCCAAAGAATATACTACTCCGTTCTTTCCAATGATCGATGCAACTACTGCCGCATGATAACCAGAACCCGTACCAATCTCCAACACCTTTTGACCATTTGATAAATTCATTGCTTCAGTCATTATCGCTACCATATGGGGTGCAGAAATAGTTTGACCATTACCAATATCTAAAGGTTGATCGTAATACGCTTTTTTTATTCTTGAAGATGGAATAAATTTTTCACGAGGAACCGATTTCATTGCTTTTTCAACAACATCAGATTGAATATAACCACGCTGTTTTAATCCATCTATCAAACGAGTTCGAAGGGTTGAATAATACTCCATGATTTATCTCAACTTATTAAGTAAGGTCAATGATATATTTGAATTCTCTTACCAAAAAAATATCAATAATACTCTAATAAATAAAAAAATTAAATAAAAATAAGATGAATAAAGATAGTTCTCCTAAAGAAAAGCGATATCTTTAATACTATAACCTATTTTCCACACTTGAACACCCATGGGTAAAAAAATTATTATTGCACTTGGAGGAAACGCTCTCATCAAAAAAGGTCAAACGGGAACCATTCATGAACAGTTTGCTAACACTCGTGATTTTTCAAAACAAATTGTAACCATGATCCAACAAGGATGGACGCCAGTGATTACTCATGGAAATGGTCCACAAGTAGGAGCAATCCTCTTACAAAACAATGCAACAAGAGATACTATTCCACCAATGCCTCTCGGAGTTTGTGTCGCAGAAAGCGAAGGCCTTATTGGTTACATGATTCAACAATGCCTAAGAAATGCACTTACAAAGGCAGACATTAGCAGTCATGTGGCTACTATCATCACTCAAGTGCTTGTTGATAAAAATGATGAATCATTTACCAATCCAACTAAACCCATTGGTCCGTTTTATCCTGAAGAACAAATTGATCAACTCAAAGAAGATGGGTACAATGTGACCAAGTTACCAAAAGGATACCGAATAGTTGTACCCTCACCTGACCCATTACAAATAATTGAAGGTCCGATCATTAAACAAATGCTAGAACAAAACATTACTGTAATTGCAGCAGGAGGGGGAGGAATGCCCGTTATCCAGAAAAAGGATTGGGGATTAGATGGCATTGAAGCAGTCGTTGATAAAGATCTAGCTTCAGAAAGACTTGCTGAATCAATAAATGCAGAAACAATGCTTATCCTAACAAATGTAGAACACGTTTACATAGGATTTGATACTGATCAACAACAAAAACTTGAAAAAATAACACTCAAAGAAATAAAACAATATTATGAAAACGATGAGTTTCCTCCTGGAAGCATGGGCCCGAAAATACTTGCTGCAATTCGTTTTTTAGAATCTGGTGGAAAAAATGTTATTATCTCTCATGTTGATTATGCGTGGGATGCTTTACAAGAAAAAACAGGTACACATATTCTTAAAACAGTGTAATCAGCGGTTTTATTAACCCCATCCAACATTTCCTTTTTTTATCCTATGGACACCGCAGCTTTAGAGAAACAGATAAAAGACATCGAAGATGAAATATTCAACACCCAAAAAAATAAAGCGACAGAGCACCACATCGGAAAACTCAAAGCTAAAATTGCAAAGCTTAAAGAACAAATAGATAAAAGACAGGGCGGCGGTGGAAAAGGCAAAGGATTTGCTGTTAAAAAAACAGGAGATGCAACCATAGGCCTTGTTGGGTATCCTAGTATCGGAAAAAGTACACTTTTAAATAGGTTAACCGAAGCAAATAGTGAAGTGGGGACCTACGAATTCACCACGCTTGATGTCATCCCCGGGATGCTCAAATATGAGGGTGCTAACATTCAAATCCTTGATCTGCCGGGAATAATCAGTGGAGCAGCAAAAGGTAGAGGACGAGGAAAAGAAGTGTTAGCTGCGGCTAGAAATGTAGATCTTATTGTTTTCATGCTTGATGCAACAAAAGCTATTGAACAAATCACAAGAATGACCCAAGAACTTCATCAGGCAGGCATGCGTATAAATGAAAAAAAACCAAGAGTAATCATCACTCCAACAAAACAAGGCGGCATCACTATTCATACGCCTATAAAACAAACCCATGTCAGTAAAAAAACATTATACTCCATTGCATCAGAATACGTGACCAATGCAGATATCATCATCCGAGAAAACATTACCGAAGATCGATTCATCGATTCCTTCATGAACAACAGAACGTATCTTCCTGCTATCAGCGTGATTAACAAAGCAGATATTTATACGAAAAAACAAATAAAAGATGCGGAAAGACGTTTAAAAAATCATAATTGGATAGTCCATAGTATTTCAGCAAAAAAACAAAAAGGAATAGAACAATTAAAACAACGAATTTACAACCATTTGCAACTTATTAAAATTTACATGAAACCACAAGGAAAAAAACCAGATTACACAGAGCCATTAATACTTAAAAAAGGAGCCACCGTGGAAACGGTCTGTAAACAAATCCATCGTGATTTTAAAGAAAAATTTAGATACGCCCAAGTCTGGGGAACATCAGGAAAATATCCTGGTCAGAAAGTAGGATTGGACCATGAACTCGCTGACGAAGATCTTCTCACTGTGGTCATCACACATTAATCATTTTTCATTTACCATCTTTTCAGCTGTTTTTGTAATCGCAGTTGGATCCAAATTATATTTTTTCAACAAATCTGCAGGATCGCCACTTTCACAAAAATGATCACGAATTCCCATTCGATAAAAACGAACTGGTTTTCTTGATTGTTCCGCCAGAGTCTCAGCAACAGCTGCACCAAGACCACCGATCACTGAATGTTCCTCAACAGTGATAATGCGACCTGTTTTTTTAGCGCATTTTAACACTAATTTTTCGTCAAGAGGTTTGATTGTATGCATATCAATAATTTTTGCTGAAATCTTTTTCTTCTTCAATTGACGTTGAGCATCAAGAGCGGCATCAACCATAGTTCCACAAGCAAGAATACAAATATCATCACCCTCTTCAACAATCATTCCCTTTCCCAATTCAAGTGTTTCCATATATTCATGTTCATACAAGATAGGTGCATTCGCCCGACCAACCCTTGCATACATAGGACCAACATGATCTGCCATCAATTCAACGATTTTAGATGTCTGTGTAGCATCACTTGGAGCAAGAACGGTCATATTAGGCAGCGCCCTCATCAATGCCATATCTTCAATCATCTGATGACTTGCTCCATCCTTACCAACACTAATACCACCATGTGTTGCAAAAATCTTTACATTCGACTGAGAATATGCTAAATCCATTCGAATCTGATCATAAACCCTGCCTGTGGCAAAAACAGCGAAAGTACTAGCAAAAGGAATCTTTCCACAAGAAGCAAGACCAGCTGCAGTTGAAATCATATTTGCTTCAGCAATACCCATCTCAAAAAAACGATTCGGAAATTCTTTTGCAAACATAATCGTTTTTGTGGATTTTGATAAATCAGCATCCAACACAACGATATCCTTATTTTTCTTACCAAGTTCAACTAGTTTTTCACCATATGCATTCCGGGGATTCTTCATTTGTTTTTCACTCATGCAGAAGCCCCCATTTTCTCTTTGATTAAATCTAATTCTTCCATGGCTAGATTATATTCCATTTCATTTGGGGGAACACCATGAAAATCAACATTGTTCTCCATATACGAAACGCCTTTTCCCTTCACCGTATTTAACACGATCATAGATGGTTTATTCGTAATTGCTTTAGCTTCATGAAACGCATCATAAATTTCTGTTATATTATGTCCATCAATTTCAAGCACATGCCATCCGAATGCTTTCCATCGATCAGCGACATTTTCAAGTTGCAACACATCTTCGGTGTTACCATCAATTTGCAAAAAATTCCGATCGATCATAGCAGTAATATTACCTAATCGATAATGCGATGCTGCTGCCGCTGCTTCCCAAATTTGGCCTTCATCTGTTTCTCCATCACCAAGCATAACATAAACATGATATGGTCTTTTATCAAGACGTCCAGCAAGTGCAACTCCATTAGCAAATGATAACCCATGCCCAAGAGAACCTGTTGAAGCTTCAATACCTGGGGTATACAAACAAACAGGGTGTCCTTGTAACATACAATTTACACGACGTAATTTATTCAGTTCTTTTTTAGAAAAATATCCTTTTTCAGCAAGAACTGCATATAATGCTGGAGCTGCATGACCCTTACTTAAAATGAATCGATCACGATCCGGATCATTTGGCTTCTTAGGATTCTGCTTCATTATTGTATAATACAACGTAACTAACGCATCTACTGCAGAAAGAGATCCACCGGGATGACCCGATTCTGCTTTATAAAGCATTTCTACAATATGTTTACGAATGTCAACTGCAAGTATTTTTAACTTTTTTAGAGTGTTTTCGTCAAGTGATTCCATTAACTTGGATCCCCCTATTTTATAAAAAATTGGACCCTTATCGGCAGCCGAAATGAATACTGTCCATGACTAAATACTTTTTGAAAATACAGAAAACCAGGGTAGAAAACAGATATAAAAGAATTTTTGAAACAAAAGGAGATATATGTTGACTTAATTTAATATTTTAAGCTGTTTTTATCTTAAATATATACAAGTTCCATCAAAAAAAATATTGCTGAATCTGATGATAGATTTTTTAAAGTACAAAATACATGCATTCATGCGGAAGAGTTATGGTATTAGACGATCTTGGAAAATCATTAAAAGGAACCATTGAAAAAATCGCTACTGCAGTAACCGTTGATAAAAAACTGATTAAAGAAGTCGTAAGAGACATTCAACGGGCTTTATTGCAATCCGATGTCAATGTTAAATTAGTGTTAACCTTATCAAAGAAAATTGAAAAACGAGCACTTGAAGAGAAACCACCTGCGGGGATGAGTGGGAGAGAACATGTCATTAGAATCGTGTATGATGAACTTGTTAAAATCCTTGGAGATGCTCGTGAATTACCCGTTAAAAAACAGGTGATTATGCTCACTGGACTCTATGGTCAAGGAAAATGCGTTCATGGGGATAGTAGTATCCCACTATCTTCTGGAGAAGTGAATTCTGCTAAATCAATTTATGATCATTTTGCTTCGACTCTAGAAGAACGATCAGTTGGCGATGGAACAATTATTGATTTAGAAAATGAAACTATTCATGTTCCTTCTTTCAATCCTGCCACGTTAAAGATTGAAAATAAAAAAGTTACCCATGCATGGAAATTGAAAGGCAAACAATTGTATGAAATTTTTATAGATGCCGGAAATGATTATTCTGTTCGAGTTACGCCAGAACATCCATTTTTCATTCTTCGAAATGGTATGGTTTTACAGGCCAGAGCAGATCAATTGCAGTTAGACGATTACATTGCAGTTCCAAGAGCGTATAAAATTGAACCAGAAAAAGAACAAGTTGATTTATTACCGTTCATTCGTCAGAACAATATCGATATCTTTTTGGAGAAGAATACTGCTAAACAGATTATTTCATCAAAATACGATACTATAAAAAATGCTGTTGCACACCTTGATCATTCAAGAAATTACAGCAAATGTACTCTTGCTTTTAAAAAAGGAAAAATCCCTCTTTCCCTATTGGAGGATTCATATTGTCCAATAGATTCATTGAAACTTCAATCATTCAACACCAAGAAATCGGTGAGATTTCCACGATATCTAACAAAGGATCTAGCTGAATTTTTAGGATATATCATCGGTGATGGTCATATCACCAAGGGAACCGTTGAAATCTCAAATGCAGATGAGGAGATCATTAAACGAATTACGAAGATTAGTCAAAGACTCTTTGAAATAAATCCAACCATTACAAAAGATAAAAGAAGTAAAGCGAAACGAATTCTTCTGTCTTCAAAAACCTTAGCTGGATTAATTCATACTATTTTTAAAATACCGTACGGGAGAAAAGGAAGATCGTTATCCCTTCCAAATAATCTTCTTTTATCTTCTGATGAGGTTTTACGTCACTTCATCCGAGCATATGTTGATTGTGATGGATATATAGCAAAGAATTATCGCAATATCGCAATTTCTTCAGAGAGTAAAACACTTCTTAATCAAATAACTCTGTTATTAAGAAGATATCATATTTTTTCAACGTTATCGAAAAAACATGTTAACGGAGTTGTTTACTGGAAATTATGTATTGAGGGAAGATATGCTGAATCGTTCTCACGGCAGATTGGATCTGGATTATCACGTAAAAAAGATCGATTAACATCTTTTTCTCAGATGGGGAAAAAACAGGGTTGTGGAAAACATGATATGGTTCCCATTGGTCCTGTTTTGAAAGAAGTCCGTGAATCGTTAGGTCATTCAATCGGTAACATTCAACAAAAAGCAGTTAACAGTTATGGAATTTATGAGAAAAAAGGACAGATTTCCAGGGAATCATTATCTAATTTATCAACATTCTATGAAACGTATCCACAAGGAAATCTTCTTACCATGCTTAACCAAGTAAAACTTGGAAAGAATCCTCGTGACACATTTAATAACGGCGTTGTCAACGCATTATTTTCATATTTTGATAAACAAGGCCTAATTAAGAACACTCAAGCTTCTATTCAATTAACATCAACGGGAAGAAAACAGCTTCGACAAAGAGTACAGTATCAGAAGACGGCTAGTAAAAAAACCTTAGAATCGATTCATAGTTTATCAACTTCTGATGTATGCTGGATTAAAGTACGAGATATAAAAACCATTGATTCACCAGATTACGTTTATGATTTCACTGTTGAAGATAATCATAGTTTTATTGCCGATGGAATAGTGGTTCATAACACCACTTCAGCTGGAAAACTTGCTACCTATTTTAAAAAGAAAGGACTTCGGCCTGCTGTTGTCGCTGGTGATGTACATCGGCCTGCTGCATATGATCAGTTAAAACAAATCGCTGAACAAGTGGAAGTACCGTTTTATGGGGATAAAAAAGAAAAAAGTGCGGTAAAAGTAGTGAAAACTGGTGTTGAAAAATTCAAACGAAGTGCAGATGTGGTTATTGTTGATACGTCGGGTCGTCATAAACTCGAAGATGATTTAATTCAAGAGATGAAAGATATTTTTCATGCGACTAAACCTGATGAAAAACTCCTTGTTATGGATGCAGCGGTTGGTCAACAAGCAGGATCTCAAGCAAAAGCATTCAATGATGCGGTGGATATCACAGGTATAATCCTTACAAAACTTGATGGGACAGCAAAAGGTGGAGGAGCACTCAGTGCTGCTTCAGAAGTTGATGCACCAATTGTGTTCATTGGTACGGGGGAGCATGCAACTGATTTTGAACGATTTGACCCAGCTCGATTCATCTCTCGGCTTCTTGGTATGGGTGATATTAAAACCTTACTTGAAAAAGCTGAAGAAAGTATGAAAGGAAAGGATGCTGAAAAAACAGCTCGACGCATGATGTCTGGCAAGTTCACGCTTCATGATATGTATGATCAAATGGATATGCTTTCTGGGATGGGTCCATTGAATAAGATTTCTGAATTGTTACCTGGTGGTATGTCCAAAAAAATGAAAAATGTTGATATGGATGATACTCAGGATCGATTACAACGATTCCGAATCATTATGGATTCGATGACTGAAGAAGAAATGGAAAACCCACAAATTATTCGCTCCTCTCGAGTTCGTCGTATTGCTAAAGGGGCTGGTATGGATAATAAGGATGTGAAACAACTCCTTAAATATTATAATATGACTAAAAAGATGATGAAAGGGTTTTCTAGTAATCGGAAAATGCGGAAGAACTTGATGAAACAATTACAATTTGGAAAATAATTTTGACTGGTGTTATAAATTACTATTTCCCCTAGTTTTCAAGTGTTCATTATATTTGGAAAATAACTTATAATACTTTTTTCATGATATTTCAATATGAGATTTGATCATAAAAAACAACTTATTTCCAATGGAAAAACTCCTGTTTTACAAAAAAAAAGAAAGTTGATGCTTTCTCTTTTTTCTCAGATGTTAAAAGCAGTAGATCCCTATACTGCGGTTTCATCTCGAATAAAAGAGAATGTGCTTTTTCTTCAGAATAAAACGATTGATGTATCAAAATTTCATAATGTGTATGTTGTTGGTTTTGGAAAGGGAAGTATTAAAATGACTCAGGCAGTCTGTGATCAACTTTCAATTACAAAGGGAGTAGCGATTACAAATCAGTCAAATGCATCTGTTAACTGTGAAATGGTGGAAACTGTTGTTGGTGGACATCCATTGCCGACTGATTTAAGTGTACAAGGAGCAAAGAAAGCATTAGATATCTTATCAGAATGTGAACCTGATGATTTGGTAATCATACTTATTTCTGGAGGTGGATCAGCTTTACTTGCAGCTCCTCGTATTTCACTATCTGATTTACAGGCCACGACAAAATCATTACTTGCTTCGGGGGCAACCATTCAGGAGATCAATACCATTCGTAAGCATCTTTCGACGGTAAAAGGTGGGCAATTGGTGAAATCACTTCCTTGTAAAGTGGTTAGTTTTATTGTTAGTGATGTTGTCGGTGATCCTCTTGAATTTATTGCTTCAGGGCCAACAGTTGGGGATTCAACCATGTTTTCTGATGCGTTTGAAATTTTAAAAAAATATCAGTTATGGAATGATGTACCAGGATCTGTTCGACGAGTTATCACTCAAGGGAAAAAAGGATTGATCCCAGAGACACCCTCTCCGGATGATCCCGTATTTTCGCATGTGTCCAATCTGATTGTTTCAAATAATTCACTTGCCTGTGAAACCGCTTTTACCGTTGCGAAAAAAGCTGGGTTTCAACCAGAGATTCTTTCTACTCAGTTAACCGGTGAAGCTTCTGAACTTGGTCCTTGGTTAATTGAAAAATCAAAGAAGGTTCATAAAGAAACTGGTGGAAATGTTTTTATTAGTGGTGGTGAACCAACAGTGACGTTAACAGGTGATGGAAAGGGTGGTAGAAATCAGGAAATGGTATTATCTGTAGTTTCACGGCTTAAGGATTCTGAATCTGTTTTTGCATCTTTTGGTACTGATGGAGTTGATGGTATGAGTCCTGCAGCTGGTGCTATTGCTGATGGTAACACGTTATCAAGAGCAAAAAAACAAGGATTGGATGTTGAATTGTATTTGAAAAACAATGATTCATTTACATTTTTTCATCAATTAAGTGATGATGTTGTCATTGGTCCGACGGGTACGAATGTGATGGATGTTCAAGTTTTGATTTGGTAGATTTTTTTATTCTGTAGTATGGTTCTGTTTTTTTTATTTCTTTTTGATAATAAGTAACTAGGTTTATTAATCATAAATTCCATACATAACCGCGGATTGTGAGTGAAAAAAAGCAAATATCGTTCATTATTTGGAGTTATATTTGTGAGATGGATGGGATTCATCATGGGAAAAAGAGTCTATTTCAGGTTTAATCAGTATATTTACCCCAAAAATTATATAAATAATAACTATATAAATCGAGGTGTTAGTTATAAAAGGTGAGAAATATATGATTCTCCCCCGTGGGTTTTGGCAAAAAAATTCGGTTTTTTTCATTATTCTCTTATTGTTATCCAGTACTCTTTTTTCATTTGTGGTCTCAGCAGATACAGATTCGTTGTTGTTTGATGAAGGAAAAAATGATGAAGATGGTGTGTATTACACCTCAACTTTTTTAGATGTTGATGAATATTTTGGTGGCTGTGTTCGTTCAAGTCAGGGAAATAAACTGATGTTGGACTCTGAAGGTGCACGTTTTAAAAATTATAATTTTTCAGATTGGAATTCAGACTCCCCTCATGAGATGTATGCGGGTGATTTATTTTGGTTTTCACAAGTCTATCAGTTATCATGGGTGATGAATCTTTTTGAGGAAAAAGTTGAAGAAGATCAATATTATTGGGCGGCAAGTGAACCTGATGGAATAACCTATCCTTATGAATATAAAGTTAATCCTTCAGCGTTACAACAAATTCATCATTTTCGTTTTAAAATCACACAAGATATTACCACGTCTTCTTCTTTTAATGTAAGTTGGATTGGAAAAGCTTCAAATTACAAAAGTGTTTCCTTGTATATGTGGAAAACAATTTATGGACCAGTTGGATCCTGGCAAAAAATTGATTCTACGGATGGAAATAGTTCATTGGTTAACTTAACATATGAAAATGAAAGCTTAAGCCTTGGAAGTGATGATTACTTGGATCTATGTGTTATCGTAGTTCCATCACTTGGGGATGATTGCACTATTCAAACAGATTATGTTAATGTGAAAGTTGAAGGTGAAGGCTATGCAACAGAAGGAGCAGCTCGATTTGATCCAGTTATCCCTGATTCCGATAAGATTTCTCGCTGGGAACGGTTCACCTGGTCAGGTTATGAAAAACCATTAACCTCAATTTCATTTCAATTTTATCATAAAGATAATGATTCTTTTTCATTGATACGTGATGCATATATCGATGATAATAGCAAGGGTATTACGGATAATGTAATTGATCTTTCCCTGCTGCCTACAGATATAAATTTAACGGTTAATGTAAGTATGAGCACTCGTGATTTCTCTGTTTCTCCTGAATTATATGAATGGGGTGTGAGCTGGCAGGTATCGGATGAATATTGGATGGATCGATTGAGCACAGATTTACGAGTTGATGCAAGCACCATTAAAAATGTTCGAATTAATGATGGTAAAGCAAGTCTTGTGACCACGGTGTATGATTGGCCGATGAATGGGCAAAATGCACAGAATACTCGTGCCTCTCCAGGTCTTGGTCCGGGAACCTATAGTTCTTTATGTTGGGAGGGTGAAGAAAAAGTTGGTGGAAATCAAAAAAATCCTATTGTTAATGATGGGATTTTATACATTGCAAATTCCATTTCTACTCGGATTTATGCTTATGATGCACAATATGATATTAGTTACCTTCCAAATGGGTTTAATGATTATTCTAATCGATTGGATCATAAGATTATGAAGTCTCCTGTAGCTACTACTAAAAATACGATTGTTGTGGCAACTGGTTCTTCAGAATCTGGGGGTGGAGTTGCTAATAAAGTTGTTGCGTTAAATGCTAATGAGTTACAATCTCAGGAGTGGGTGTTTTCATTTGGATCGGTAAATACCGATGATTCCTCGATTTGTTATGAAGCATCACCCGTGCTTTCTGAAAATAAGATTTATCTGACCTCTTGGAATGGAGATAGTTCATTATTAGATGATGTGTTTGATTTTTTTAATTTGTCAAAAGGTAACAACAAATTGATTTGTTTAACTGATGAGGGAAGTTATGAATGGAGTCAGGATCTTTCTGCTGGTAGTTTTGCTAGTCCTGCAGTTTCAGAGGATCTTGATCTTGTGGTCGCTGGATGTGAAAAACTTAATGGTGATAGTCTTTTTGCGTTCAATCTTGATGGAACTGGTATTTGGACTGCAGATGTTGGACCCATTGGTTATGCGTCTCCAGTTATTTATGAGGATGCGGTCTATGTTGTTTCTAAGAAAACTGGGCAAAACCCATTGACGGCTTACACACAAGTTGTTGCTTTGGATGCTTCCTCTGGATCGATTAAGTGGAATACCACCATAGGCGATATCATTCCAGAATTATATAGTAATGCTGCATATAGTAGTCCTGCTGTTGCTGATGGATTTTTGTATGTGGCTTCTCCAGATGGTATCTTGTATAAGATCGATACTGATGATGGATCGGTGGTGAAGACAAAAACCATTTGGACGAAAGGAGTATCCTCTAGTATTTTAAGATCATCTCCTGCGTATGCGGATGATATGATTTACATCGGAATTCCGAGTGGGTATTTGTATGCAATTAATGCAGATACTTTAGAAAAATCATGGGATAAAAAAACAGATCAATCAAGTCCGATTTTTTCTTCACCAGTTGTTGTTGATGGCTTTGTGTATTATGTAGATGAATCATACGCGTTGTATTGTCGAGGTAAGCAACAAATTAGTGAAAATGAACAGATCACCGGAGAAATAATTTCAATGCCGATTACTCGCCCTAAAAATTGGTATTGGGAACGATTTGATGTTGTGGATGATACCAACACAGGTTACATAAAATACAGTATTTTAGATGAAGATTATAACGTGTTAATTGATGATATTGAAGATAATGCAATATTGAATAGTAATTCAGTTATTGCTGAGGATACTCTTCGATTGAAAGCTAAGTTTCATGCAAATGCCAAAGAAGTTGTTACGTTGGATTCATGGAAGGTTTCTTTTACAAGGGAAAATCCAAGTGATGGGGAAACCGTGTTTCAGAATTTTGAAAAAAATCTTTCCGATCCGCCGGTGTTCTCCATTGAAGTGCAAGATGAAGATGATGGGTTGATTAATACTTCTGCACGGTTTAAACTTGAATATTCAAATGAGACAAGGGGGACCTTTGAAACTAAATGGTTACCAGCTAATTTTAGTGGTGAAAATGAAAGTACAGATAAGGAAACAATCACGGTGAATATGAGCTACGTTGATTTTATCGATGAAATTGATTTATATCATCAAATTAAGTTTTCAATTAATGATACGAAAAAGAATACTGCTTATTCAGATTGGTATTTTATTGAAGGAAAACCTGATGAGCAACCACCTGTTTTTGATAGGGAATCATTTACACCTGATCCACCTTATATTTCTACGATGACTCCTACTTGTACTATTCAAGCAATTGATGCTGGAAGTAATGGTAACACCACAGGTATCAATGTAAATTCAGCTGAATATAGAATTACGTATAAAGACGATGGAACCACTAAAACACATACGGAAAATGCATCGTGCACTGGAACGAATGGAACAACTAATAACGTGACACTTACGGCAGATGTTTCCACATCAACGGTAAGTGATGAGATCACCACATTTGAATCTATTCAGTTTTATATTGAGGATATGAATGGTAATGGGAATGAAACAGAATGGATTGATTTATTCTTTGATGATACACCTCCAGCTTCAAGTATCACTAATGCAGATGATATCCCTGAGTTTAGTACTGCTGATTTTATTTTGATTAATGCAAGTGCCACTGATTCTGAGACAACGGGTGAATATGCTAGTGGTGTGAAAGAAATAAAATTGTATTATCGAAAAGATGGTACAACGACGTGGACTAAATTTGAACCTACTTGTTCTGAAGATCAATGTTCTTGGGAGTTTACTATTGGAAGTACTGATGGTGGAGAATATGAACTTTGCACTCAAGCTGTTGATAATGCTTCTAATCAAGAAGATTTTCCTGATGAGGGAGATGTATTTGTCACGTATGATCCTAATAAACCTACGGTTTCTTTTACTGATGAAGTCATTGAAATTACAGATGATACGTCACTTCCTTCCTTTAATCAGGTAACCTTTGAAGATGATTATAAACTTGGAAGTGTGTATTATCGACTAAATTCAGAGTCGCCTGAGAATTGGACGTTGATAACTACTACAACTGCTGATCAAATCACTCCTACTTGGACGTTGACTAGTGCGCAGTGGAATAATATGATTGAGGATGAAATCGCTTATGTGTTTTTCAAAGCGGTTGATGCATTGGGTAATACATTTGTGATTGATTCAACAGTTGATGCATTACGGGTATTGAAAAACGTTGAAAATGTAAGTGAGTTTGTTGTTGATGTTGATGATTTCAGTTCATGGCAATGGGATAATACATACAAGATAAGAGTGAATACTCAAAATCAAAATATTTCTGAGATGACGCTTTATTATCGGTTTGCTGGTGAATCTGAGAACACAACGAAAAATTGGACGAAATATGAAGAAAATGTTACAACTTCACCATTTGAATGGGATTTTAATCCTGATGATGGTGATGGATATTATCAGTTTTATGTTGAAATTACAACTGCTGCTGGTGTTGTTAAAGAAACAAATGTTGAAACCGTGTATGTTACGTTGTTTCCAATCATGGAACTAGTGATTTCATTAGTAATCACTATGGTGTTATTTGCCGTTTCTGGATTAGTCATTAAAAAATATCGTGGTCGTCAGAAGAAAGGACCGATCTAACTTTTATTTTTTTTCTGATATAATCACGCATTAAATTTTTCAATCTCTTGGGTAATGTGAAAAAAGAAGTGATCTAAGTTCATCGATACCATCATTTGTTAGACAAGATATGGTTAACTCCTTTTCATCTGCGGTGTATAAATCATTTTTTGTTTTCACAATGATGAATTCAGCATTAGAAAATTCTTGTTTTAATCGTGTTAATAATTGTTGTTGTTGAATCATCGTATATCCGCAACTTTCAGAAGGATCAAGTAAAAAAATTACAATATCAGCTAAATTAGACAACGCAATGATTGCAATATGTTCGATCTCATTTCTTTCTTCAGATGGTTGTTCAAGTAATCCGGGTGTATCAATGATTTGGAATTGTTCAGTAAAAAAATCAGTTTGTTGTTTCATATGTCCAACATGAATGGTTTTGGTTGTAAATGGATACTGGGCAATATGTGGTTTAGCTCTAGATAAACAGGAGAGTAGTGAGGATTTTCCTACATTTGGGTATCCTGCGATGACAATAGTTGGTATATCTTGAACATCTGGAAGTTTTACAATGAAATCCCGAGCGTCTCTGAGCACTTGTAAATCAGCATTGATTTGTTTTATAATACTAGTGCATCGTCCATGGATTTCTCGTTGTTTGTTATGAATGAATTGTAGATCAGTGGATCGGCGTAATGATTTGATTTGAGATGTTGAAATGTTATTGATCGTATCTTTTGCCCATTGAATGGCACCTAGTGAATGGCGTAATGAGTCTAGATTAAGAGAGTTATGAATAAGTTCTTGATAGAATTGAGGGAGTTGATCAAGTGAGGGGAATTGTTTGATATATGATTCAAGAACTGAGGTAAGGGTGTCAGTGAATGATTCTGTTCGTGCGATATATGTTTTTTTCTTTCGGAAATATTTTTTTGGGTCTTGTATAGTTTTTTTCCGAGCTCTAGAAAAGGCACGATCGATGAGTTCTTGGCTATTTGCGATAGGAGGTATTATTTTATACATGATCTATAATCCGTTCCATTCATGCATCATTCAGTAGATTAACGTATTGGTCCAAGAAAATGCATGAATTACTCTAATTTTTGATTCTTTTTTGCTTTTTTAGATGCCAAGAATTCTTGGAAAAAATAGACTAGTACTGAAAGTAGTACAAACGAAAGACCAAAGATTACAATCCAGAGTTCTGGTGCGATTCCTTGTGTTTGAGCGATAGTAACTGCATTTTTTGAAGATGTTATGTTTCCCTGATTTGTGTTTATATACTGCTCACATGTTCTAGAAAGTATTGATGACATTTGATGAACATAATTTATGAAAAAAGCACTTGCTATGAATCCATGTATTCCAATTGATGTGAAAAGTGCAATAGAGCAATGTTTCCAGTTGATTTTCATTGATAACACTCATTTAAAACAGATTATTTAAATATATGCATAAAGTCCATGTGAAAAAAATCCATATCAAAACATTTATTTTTATGAGTATCATGTTTGTCACACTATGTAAGGTTGGATATGATGGAAATTATACCGCTTTCGTCTGATTCACTTGGCGTTCGATCTATGGCTACATTTGTTCAAACAAAGGATGTTACAATAACTATTGATCCTTCAGCTGCTTTAGGCCCAAAACGATATCGGCTGCCACCAACTCAAAAGGAATTAAATATGCTTAAACGAATTAAAAAAATTATTAAAACGTATGCATTAAAAAGTGATATTCTCACTATTTCTCATTATCATTATGATCATTTTGATCCGAGTGAAACCTTTTACACGAATAAAAAAGTCTTTGCAAAAAATATTAAAGATCATATTAACAAATCTCAACAAAAACGTGGATCAGATTTTCAAAAACAGGTTCAGGATAGTTGTGAGTTAACCTATGCGGATAATACATCGTATTCTTTTAAATCAACCTCTCTTTCTTTTTCCCCACCGTTTTTTCATGGGCCTGAAAATGTTCGGTTAGGCTATGTGCTTATGACCACGGTAAAAGATGAGTCAAAAACCTTGATTCATGCTTCTGATGTGCAAGGACCTGTGACAAAGGAGGCAGCAGAATACATTATCAAACAAGACCCTGATTTGTTAATTATGGATGGTCCTCCTACGTTGTTTCTTGGATGGAGATTTAGCACACAACATCTTACTGATGCCGCTGAAAATCTCATCAGGATTATAAAAAACACAGATTGTGATGTTATCCTTGATCATCATTTACTTCGTGATCTTAATTACAAAAAGCGATTTTCTAAACCATATGAAAAATATAATGAGAAAATCAGTACTTTTGCTGAATACCTTGGTAAAGAAAATAACACGTTAGAAGCTCATCGAAAACATATCTGGGAACAAGAACAATAAAAAAATTTGATTTTAATGTTTGATTTTAAAATCAGAACATCCAACAGGCGTTGATATTTCTTGTACTTTCACATTTTTCACATTAGATAATGGTGAACCATGGTGACACCATTCAATCATGGCATCAACAGATTCACGGTCACCTTCAAACAATGCTTCCACGCGTCCATCACTCATGTTTCGTACCCATCCGTGGACTCCCTGTTTTTCAGCTTGTTCTTTTGTGTTTGATCGAAACCAAACTCCTTGTACTTTGCCACGGATGTACACATGTACTGTTTTTTTACTCATAACCTTGTCTTCACAACCGTCAAATTACTTAACTTTTTTTATGGTTGAAATCGGTTCATTGTTCGTGGAAACGGAATCGCATCTTTGATATTATCTAAATTACAGATCCAAGCAACCACTCGTTCTACTCCTAATCCATAACCTGAATGTGGTACTGATCCATATCTTCGAAGATCAAAATACCATTCGTAATTTTCTTCATCTTCCCCTGTTTCCTGTAATCGTTTCTTCATGTAATCGATGTCTTCACTTCGTTGTGATCCACCGATGATTTCGCCATATCCACTTGGTGCTATCATATCAAAGCATAATGCTGTTTGTGGTTTTTCTGGATCTATTGGTTTGTAAAACGCCATGATTTCTAATGGATAATTTGTTACTACAACTGGTGTTTCAAAGTATTCCATTAATTTGTTTTCTTCAATGGTTCTAAGATCTTTACCCCAGGGAACGTTCATATTAGCTTTTTCTTTAAGAATGGATAATGCTTTATCATACGTAATCGTTGGAAATTCAGATTCAGCGATTTTTCTTAATTTTGTAACATCTTGATTTAAAACTTCCAATTCATGGGCATTTTTTTCTACTACTTGTTTGAGGATGAATTGCACTTCTTCTTTTGCAATTTCAGTTAATTCAGGTAGTTTTACCCATGCTGCTTCCATTTCAGCCATCCAAAACTCTGAAAGATGCCGTGAGGTTTTTGATTTTTCAGCACGAAATGTTGGTCCCATATTATACACTTTTTCAAGTGAAAAAACTGCTGCTTCAGCATATAATTGCCAGGATTGAGAAAGATATGTTTTATTATCGTAATATTTGACTTCAAATAAGGTAGATCCACCTTCGCATTGATTTGGTTGTAGAACTGGTGCATCAAATTCAATGTAATCCCGATCTCTGAAGAATTGATGAATTGCTCCAACAATGGTAGATCTGATTTTTAACACTGCATTAAGTTTCTGGGAGCGTAACCAAAGATGGCGTTGGTCAAGTAAGAACTCCGGACTTTGATCTTCAACAATAGGGAATGGTTCAGCTGATTGCAATACATTGAATGAATCTACTCGAAGTTCGTATCCACCTGGTGCTCGTTTATCTTCAGCAATCGTACCTTCAACAATAACTGATGATTCGATAAGTGTTTTTTTTGCTTCTTCAAACATTTCATCTGAAAGGTTATCTCGTTTTACGGTGGCTTGTAAGATTCCTGTTGCATCTCTGAGATTGATGAACACGATATTTCCACCGCTTCGAGTTCGATAAATCCATCCTCGAATTGATATATGTTCATCTGTATGTTTTCCGGATAAAATTTCATTGATTGCCACGTGTTTTTTTTCACTCATAATAGCCAACCTTTTTTAGTGTGAAATGTCTTTTTTCGTATCTGAAATAGTGTTATATTATAAAAAATACCAGGCTAAATAAACAAGTGAAGAAATTCTTAGGAAAATAATAGTTTTTCTGCATGATCTGATACGGTTTTTCGATATTTTTCATCCGTGATAATCATCACTTCCCAATCAGGGATAGATCTCATTCGTATCGCTTCAGCAACGGGTGTATATTCATTAAGTGTTTTACTAATGTCTCCGTCAATGATAGGTATATTGGTTTGTTGAATTCGTGGTTCTGCTTGGTGAAGATCTGGAGAAGGAATATCTATGATGATATGGCCTTTGGGAAGGTGAAGTTTTTCTTCAAATAATTCTTCTTTTTCTCGTCGAAGATTGTGCTGTTCAAGATGAGAAATCTGTTTTTTTTGTTCTTGTGAGAGTTGTTGTGAGGAAAGTACGAATGCTTGTTTGAATAATTGCCGGTATTTAAGACGGGTGATGATTGAATGTTGAAATGATTCTTGTTTTTTAAGATACATGACCAGTTCAGCATCAGTCATTGAAAAAAAACTGAATGGATTAGGTTGAGAAAGCATTTCAAGTGCTCGGCAAAGCATTAGTTCTGCTATTCTTACCGTTTTATGATAATACACTGATGAATACATGAGAGCCCGGGCCATAAGGATATTTTCTACGACACCAACACCTTTTCGATTCAACGCGAGTTGATCCTGATACACTCGAACTGTTTGAACAAATCGTTGTGTATCAATCATTCCATAAGCAACACCGGTGTAATAGGCGTCTCTTAACAGATAATCGAGTTGATCGACATCAATAACGCTGTTTAATATTTGTGTAAGATAAGGTTTATTTTTTATATTTCCCTTGATCATATCTGAAATAATTTTGGTATCAATATGATGGTCGTTGAGTATATCGGCAACGGTTTGCGTGTGTTGAGCGAATTGTTTTTCATCGTCTTGAAATATACTGTATTGTCCAGTGATGAGTTTTTGTGTAAGATCAACATGGTCAACATTTAATGAGTTTCGAAGAATTGATTCTAGCGTGTGTGAAAAAGGTCCATGTCCAATATCATGTAGTAATGCTGCGCATTTTGCTATTTGTTTTTCTTCTTCTGAAATTTGAATTGATTCAGCGATTTGAGATGCCATGTGAAATGCGCCAAAGGAATGTTCCAATCTGGTATGATGAGCTCCAGGGAATACAAGATGAGCTAATCCAAGCTGTTTAATGCTACTTAATCGTTGAAGTTCAGGGGAATTTAAAAGTTTTAAAAAAATACCATCAAATCTGATATTTCCGTGTATTGAATCTCTGATTATTTTAAATGAATCTGCCATAGTGTTTAGTACACCTTTCCTTCGAATTTTAAATTACTGTTATGGATAAATGCGTAGACAGATGCTTATTCCCTCTCCACATTATATAGATTGGGAAAGAAGGATAGTATTGTCTGAAAGATAAGAAAGAAATGAAAGAAATTGTTTTTAGACTTCCTGTAAGAGGAACGGACCTAATGCTTTCAATTTCTCTTCATGTTCTTCAGGATACATGAATCGAACCGTTTGTGTGATACTGCTAAGTATTGAATTTCCATCTTGTGGTGTGAAGCAAAATCCAAAGATTTCGTTTTCATTTTTAACATGAACTGAAGGAAGTACAGCTACGGTTTGATTTAAAATACGGCCATAATGGCCATGGTCTCTTCCAAATGAAAACACAAGATTAGCAGCTTTTTTCTGAGTAACCGACACACGAGGATTATCAATTAATTTCTGTATTGCTTTGTCTTTAGTAATTTTCTTATCGATTTTTAGATTATACCAAATACTATGCATATATTGAGTGTTTAATTTTAACGCACTAGAAAATACATTCAAATCCATGTCAAGTGTCTTATACAAATGATAGACATCTCGAGCATGATGTGTTCCCATTGCTTCATCAGTATGAGCACCAACTTCGGGTGAAGGAACGAAACTTTTGACTTGGCTGACATCATTAGACCGGCGAATACAAAGAAATTTTCCTTCCTTCAAATGATTTTTATTGTTTTCCATTGCTAATGTTTTGATAAGAACTGCGATATTATGGGTATTACAACTCACAATATGAATGAATTTATCCTTTTTGGTAATTGCTTGGTCATTGATGCCAACAGCATACATTTTCCCAAAACCAAATTCGGATCCTTGAGCTAAAAATCCTTTCACTTTACTCTTGTATTTATTATAATATTTCTCCTTATTCATCAATCCGGTTCCTTTTGGTGTACAATCTATCACCACAGAAGCTCGTTTTATAGCTTCTTCTGCTTCATATGTTGGATCCGTCCCCAATTCCTGAAAATCCTTAATTTTTTGTTCTGCTACCGCAAGATTTGCTCCACGATTTACCAATCCTTTGATTTTTGGCCGGTCTATCAACTTTGCATTATGCTTGTAAAAGGTGACCTCATCGATACCAAGTTCTTCTTTTGCGTCACAGAGCAACCCTATTAGTGGTTCTCCAATGGTTCCAGTTCCAACGACGTGAACATTTTTTCCATCTGTCATAATCTCACTCCTCCCCAGTCAGAGCAATTTTGTAATCGACATCATGCTTTTAATTGTTACCCTATTTTTAGACTTTTTTTGATAACATGGGGGAATGATTTAAAAAGGAGAAGCTAATTCACCATTCCTATGGCATTACCACTAGACGTTTTACAGAAATCTGTGAATCAGAAATTACATCTTCTTCTCAAAGATGGACGAGTTATCGAAGGCAAACTATCAGGTTATGATGAATATATGAATATGGTTCTTGATGACGTCGAAGAAGCATATAATGATACCAAACGAAGGCTGGGAACCATTATTCTCCGTGGAAATAACGTAGTAAGTATCTCTCTTAAATAGAATAAATAACTGTATTAATAGATTCATTCCAATCAACGTGAAAAAACAGCTCGTTTTTTTCACGATTTTATCATACTATGAGTTTAGTTTTTGTGCAAAAAACGTGAAAATATCTCATTTTAGGCGAAAAGCATTTATATGACTTTTTATTA
>CAZYLG010000021.1:0-22033 GCA_964648565.1 uncultured Thermoplasmatales archaeon | reverse complement strand
GTAAAATGTCATTTTCTCGAAGAAAATACAACTACCTAAAAATGGAGAAGACTCAAAAAAATTAAAAAAAAGAACCATTAATGAGGAAAAATTAGAATATTGAATAAAATGATTAAATCGTTTCAATATCAAAAAATACATGACTGTTGCTTAAAGCTGCATGGACTTTGTCTGCAAACCAGATGAGTTCGTCAACACCAGTGGATTCTTCATTCCATTCATAGACGAAATCATAGTTACCCTTTGTTGCTTTGAATCCCATATTTAAGAGGAGATCTTTGATTTCTGAGGGCGTTGATCCTTCACTGCTAAATAAGATTTTCAGATACGTCTTCATAGTAAATTCACTTGCAATCGGATAGGTATTCATTGGTTTTAAACGTTATGATTTGTTTTTTTATTAATTGTTACAATTTCACTGCATTGATCATCTAAAGTCAGGGATGTTTTCATTTTTTCTTAAAATAGTTATGATGCTCAAATTAAAAAAAAGTTGGTTTTTTCAACATCATAAATAGAATAAGAGGTAAAAGATGGATTTAGAGGATGGTAATCGGAAAGGGTATGAAGCAAAGAATGAGTATTGCAACGGCAACAAAGAATAATATTTTTCGGATTGAATCAAGTTCTGATTCATCATTTAATGGTGGCGGATGATTAACACCAACTAAAAGTAAGATAATGAAAGCAAAAAACCACCATCCGGTTAAAACCATAATAATAACCGCAAGCCAGCCAGCATATTTTTGTTTATCTCCAAGAACTGCTCTAAATATATGGCCCCCATCAAGTTGACCTGCGGGAAGAAGATTAATTGAAGTGATGAGAAGACCTATCCATCCTGCAAAAGCTATAGAGTTTAAATCAATAGCAAATCCCTCTGGAATTGAGAGAAAAACAGTGGAGAGAATAGAAAACAATAATGAAGTTCCAAGTACTGTTTCTCCAGCTGGAAGATTAGAAAAGGGCACAATCTCTGAAGTAAATAATCCGATAATAGTAACTGGTACTGCAACGATGAATCCTGCGATAGGACCTGAGATGCCTACATCAAACAAGGTTTTTTTATCTGGCATTGGGTCTCCACTTGAAATCAATGCACCAAAGGTTCCAATGTTAAATCCTGGAAGTATCGGAGGAACGGGGATGAAAAAAGGAAATGATGTTTGCAAATGATGTCTTTTTGAAAAATAATAATGGCCCATCTCATGGATAAAAAGAATGCTTATCAATGGAAGAGAAAAAAACAACGCTCCAGCAAGTAAGTTTTGTGGTTGAAACACATCAAGTATATGGGGAACTGATTGTAAATCACCATAACCAAGTTCCAAGAGAGATCCTGTGAGCAGTGTGGTAATTATTGTGGCAACAAAGAGTGCGATATTGACCCAAAATGGTTTTTGTTTTTGATCTGGTTTTTTCATGATGTAAATAACATCTTCTCCATGATTATGACGATACAAGGGGATATATCCTTCTTCGGATAGATTCTTTCGGAGAAGTGCAAATCGATCATTAAACACAGATTTGTCAATATTACAATAAAAAGCAATTCCCTTAGGTGTTTGTCTATGATCGTAAAATGGGAACTGTTTTCCGATTTCGTATTTTAAAAATTCCAAGTCAACGGTATTTGAAGAATTGAAATTAGAATCTTGCTTGTTAAAAGCCATAACCTAAAATCGATATACAGAAGAATCTATTATAAATCTTTTGATAATATGCAGTACGTTAAGAACAGAATTTAGGTGATGTAATTTGGAAATGGATATTTGTTTTCCAGAAGGGCAAAAAGTAAACGCAAATTTTGATGATTTCGAAATTAAAACAGATCAATCAGTATATTCCGGAGGAACAGGTGAAGCACCGGACCCGTTTTCATTGTTTCTTTCCTCAATCGGCACGTGTACCGGCATTTATGTTTTACGTTTTTGTCAAAAAAGAAATATTCCCACAGATTCCTTGAAATTAGTATTGAAAACACAGGAAAATGAAAAAACAGGATTAGTTGAAAAAATTGATATAACTATCCATGCGGGAAAAGATTTCCCACAAAAATATAAGAACGCAGTGTTAAAAGTAGCAAGTCTTTGTACGGTGAAAAAACATTTAGAGAATCCGCCATCAATCAACTTAGGTTTCTCGCAAGATAATGAATAATTGAACAGCAGATTTATGTAGTGCTTACTGATTTCCTGAGAATGTGAATTTTTATGTCATCAACAGTTGTTATTGGAACTCAATGGGGAGATGAAGGAAAAGGAAAGATCGTCGATTATTTTGCAAAGGATGCTGAATTCGTTGTTCGTTTTCAAGGTGGGAACAATGCAGGACATACCATTGTGGTCGATAAGGAAGTATATAAATTACATATTGTACCATCTGGGGTCATACAGGGAAAAAAAGGAGTTATTGGAAATGGATGTGTTATTGACCCGTTAGTATTAACTGATGAGATAGGCATGCTTGAAGACCGTGGTGTCTCTTTGAACTTGTTCATTAGTGATCGTGCTCATGTGATCATGCCATATCATAAGTTGTTGGATGGTGCAGAGGAACGTATTCGTGGTTCTGGGAAGATTGGAACGACAAAACGAGGGATTGGGCCATGTTACAGTGATAAGATTGCTCGTCGTGGCATTCGCATTGGTGATTTACTTTCCGAAAAACGATTACGTAATAGGCTACAGCGGATTCTTCCAAGTAAAAAAGAGTTATTCACCATTTTTCAAATTGATGAATCCTTAACTGAAGATGAAATTGTAAAAGAATATTTGGCGATTGGTAAAAAATTAAAGCCTTATGTTACTGATACTTCGTTGATGTTGCATCACGCATTTCAAGATCAGAAAAAGGTGTTGTTTGAAGGAGCTCAAGGCACCATGCTTGATGTTGATTTTGGCACGTATCCATTTACTACTTCATCACATGTTATCGCTGGAGGTGTGTGTTCTGGTGCAGGCGTTGGTCCAAACAAGATTGGATCAATCATTGGTATTGTAAAAGCTTATACTACCCGTGTTGGGGAAGGACCGTTACCAACAGAGCTTTCTGATGATGTTGGGCATCATTTACAAGAACAAGGTCATGAATTTGGAACTACGACAAGTAGACCTCGTCGCTGTGGTTGGTTGGATTTAATGGTTGTGAAACATGCATGTATGTTATCTGGAGTTACTCATCTTGCGATAACGAAATTGGATGTACTTAATGGGTTAGACAAGATAAAGATCTGTACTGCGTATAAACTACAGGGAAAAAAAATAGATGGATTTCCTTCTGCGATTGAAGATGTAAGTGATGTAAAACCTGTTTACAAAGAATTTGAGGGGTGGAATGATTTTGAAAAACCGTCATCTTTATCGGATTTACCTAAACAAGCACAATCATACTTATTATTTATTGAATCATTTTTAGAGATTCCCATTATGGTTGTTTCAACGGGACCGAAGCGTGATGAAACATTTGTGATTGAATCATAAAAAAAATCTTTTTTTTATTTTTTATTTATTTTTTGAACTTGTGCTGCTGTTTGAATCCAGCGACTGTATGAATTTATTGCAGCCCGAAGCACAGGAGTTGTTTGAGCTGAAATTGATAATGTAAGCGTGTTTTTTGAATGACCTAATTTTGTGGTGGTTTGAGGAATGTTTTTTGAAAGTTCAGGAAGAAGTGATGCATAGATGATGGATGCTGATTGTGATTCATCAAAAGTGATAGTTATTTTAGCAGTATGCATGATTTCACCAATGGTAAAAGTAATTAGTATTACTGCATAATATGTTTTGGTAAAAAGAAATGGGTGCATGGAATTGATTTTTTAGGTAAATGAAAACTTTAAAAATTTAACAAAATATAAAAAAAGAAAATGCATTACGATTACTTGTACACGGGATGTGTATTCAGATGGTGAGGATGGGGAAGTGGTGAGGTGGTGAGGAAAGATGGATAAAAAATTTCCCCTATCATTCTTCCCCTTCCTGGAAAAAAAGAAATATTTTGTGTGATTAATATTAATTTAAAGTATCTTATCAAACCAAAAACCTTATTTTTTTGTAAAAAAAGCCCATATTTAGGAATACTTAAATACTAGAGTATCTTATTTTGTTTATGAGGAGAGAGTGGTCTATGACAGGAAAAATAAATGTTGTAGATGAGTATCAGGAAGGTTATTTCAGCGAACGGTTTGTAACCGTTTTATCAGAGATTTTTCTGAGTGAATAGAATATATGCCCTACGGGGTTGTATGGGTTAAAAAAGAGGAGGAACATGAAAAGATCCTGGTTTGTTCATTTCTCTAACAGAAATGAATATGACAGTTTACCATGTTATGAAAAGGAGCTAGATTGCGCAAGGAAAGCATTAGGTAAAATTCAATAATTTTAATGACAATCTAAAAAAAAAAGAAATCTAGCATTAGTATATATGCTATAACATTATACAAAATAAAAAAAAGAAGGGGGATACTAAGAAGAGTACACTTCCACATCCTTTTCTATAATGATCTGATGTGTTTAGCAACTGTGGGACGTTCTTTATAAAATATCTTACTTCCACAATAGGGACATTGTAAACCAATGTTTTTTACATCGAATTTCACGGTTTTTTTACAAACACCACATCGATAGCCTGCCATACAAATCACTCGTTTTCTTCGTCAAATTCTTCTTCAATCATACGGCGTTTACTACCGCGAATGACCTTTTCAACATGTTGGCCAATTTCGGTTCTTGGAAGATAACTTCCTCCTGCAAACTTGACCCCACATTTTCGGCATTGCCAAATAGAAGTATCAACACGTTTCACTGATTGATGACCACAACTTGGACAGATATGCTTCTGCCGTTGAACAACCTCAACATTGCGTATACGATTTCGTGAACGGACACCGTATCGTGCTTTGTATCGTCCTGCTGGGCCAACTTTTTTGGTTCTCTTTGCCATAATTACCTACCTGCACTCTCGTTCAATTGCTTTCTTAGTGCTTCTCCGGTAATAAGGGAGTCTTTTATAATCTTTTTTATCTCTTCCAGGGTAAAACTCCCATTTAAGCCCTTTTGCATAGCTCGAATAGATCCATTTGAATCAGTGGCAACCGTTAATCGTGCTTCAGCAATTTCCTCTTCATCTAACGATGGATCAACTACGACCGCATCATTAAATTTAACAAATGTACATGAAATCGGTGGTTCACGCATTGGAATATAATAAGACATCACCTTTTCTTCATCACCAGCTTTATTTTTCACGGTTTCTTCAACTGGTTTAATGCCAAAATCCTCTAGTTTTTTAATATATGCCTTCCGATCCTCTTCTTCTAACCGATCAATAGGCATCCGAGCACCATACAATGCGGCAAGAGCAGCAAGACTAGCTGCATCAAACAAGTTTCCATCATAATCTATAATATGAATATCAATGAAAACAACCCAAATCTTTTCCCCAGGCTCCAAACATAGTTTTTCAAGTTCAATCACATTTGATTCACGAATCCCTCTATCAACAACTCGTGCAAGTTCAATTGCATTTTCTCGAGGAGGACCTGCCTCAAAATCGGGAGATGCTAGTGGGATTAATTCAGCAGCAGTGGTCATCACTCCAGCATCAGGGGTATCTGGATAAGGTTCACCCATAACCATTTTGATTCCTGCAACTACTTGAGTGTTACCAATCTTTACTCGTGCTGATCCTTCTGCTTTACTGATGACACCAGGTTCAATGGATACTGGTCGATAATCATTAAATTGCCGTCCATCAGATCGTTTGTTTTGCTCCGCAAGTTTTTGAAGATAATTCTTTTTTATTGTTGGAGAAATCGTCATATTTATTCCACCTCTTCAACATCAGCTGCATATTTATTGATCAATGCATTTCTTTGTAATTTTGAAACGTCGTGGCATCCTTTCATGGCTAAATCCATTGCTTTGTTGAATTCTTCCTCAGTGAGATGACCATCCATCTGCAGGAGAAGAATTTCATTTGTTCGTGGTGAAATCGCGATTGGAAGGTCAGCATCGCCAAAATTATCCTCTTCCTTTCCAAGATCAAGAACAACATGACCGCCACTAACTTTACCATCTTTGGTTTCAGCACCGATCTTTCCTGCAGCACAGGAAACAGGGATATCTTTCATTGGAATACCAGCATCTGCTAACGCTACGCCTGCAGCGGTTAACCCTGCACATCGGGTCCCTGCTTCAGCATCTAGAATTTCAATATTAACATCAATTGCTGCTCGAGGGAACAGATCAATTAACACCACTTTTTCCAATGCTTCTGAGATTACTTTTGAGATTTCACGACTTCGTCGATCTGGACCAGGGCGTTTCCTATCATCAACACTAAACGCTGCCATATTGTAGCGTGCGTTAACGATAGCTCGTAATGGGTCTTGGGTATGTCGTGGTACTGCTTCACGAGGACCATACACCGCGACAACAACTTTGTTGCCACCCCATTCTAAATAGCAGGATCCATCTGCTCGATGTAACACACCTGCCTCGATCGTAACATCACGAAGTTGATCGTTAGTTCGTCCATCAAGACGTTTACCGTTTTCATCGATAAGTTCAATATCTGATTTCATAATATTTTTTCACTTCCTTTTAAGATAATGATTTCAAGAGCTGTTCGACTTTATCGGTAAGCCCATATGAAATTGATTCACGTTCAATGAGTCGAATGGCTTGTACGGCATTAGATACTTGAAGGTCATCACCATCAATCCAAATACGGCCGTTTTTCCCAACAAAAATACGACAGCGCGTATATTTTTTTAAGAGATTTATCATCGACCCTTTTTTTCCAATAATTCGTGGAACCTTTGAAGGACCCACTGTAATGATGTGACCGCCTCGTATCTTATACAAGTTTCGATCCTTAAGGGTAATATTCAATTTCTTTTCCACGTCAACGGAAAGAATCTTTGCCATGATGGCATCCCCAGTATTTAAATATTTTTCGGTTTCGCCGAACTCTACCTTCCAGGGAACCTCACTTACATGCAACAATGCAGGATATGGAGCATTAATATCAGCTAACCAACTCGAAGACATTGCTTGTTCAACAAAGCCTATGATCGTATCTCCTTCCACGGGATCATATTTTCCCTTAAGAGGAACCACATTTACATAAGGAGGATGTTTATTTAAAACACCAAGAATTTTTGCATAAATTTTTCCATGATCGATTAAGGTTCCACGTCCTGCCTTTAATTCGCTTGTTTCGCCAAGGTATTGACTTGGAATGACTATTTCTCTTGTCGATTTCGTCATACGCTGTTGCCTCCTAAACCTAAAGAATAGTATGTTATTTTTTAAATGATGATCGGTCACGTTATTTAAGCACTTTAGTTGAAACGTTACCTTTGGTAGCTTCGTTCAACTTATCATAAAATTCATTCTGCATACCTGCCGCAAGTCGAACCACGCCAACCCAAGATCCATCAGATTGCCAGTCTTCTTGTTCAAGCACACCAAACGTGCGGGCCACACCATAAGCTTTACCAATAAATTTCGCGGGTATTTTCACCGTTATTTTCACACGTTCAAGTGAAAGTGGAATGAACGGTCGAATCGCATTGACTGTTGATTTAACTTGTTCACTTACTGGTTTGAATGGATCAATATGAACGCCAGCTTCCTCAATTGCCCGTTGAACACGAGCTGGAGGATGTGGTGTTTTCGTTTGAGGATCCATTGCATTTTTAACAATGTATTCTACGACACGTTTTTGCTTGTTCTTTTGCATTTTATGACGTTGATCTGTCGTAAGCTGAATATCGCCATGTTTGATGATGTATTCTGCAACTGTTGATACATCAGTGGTATCAAATTGTTCTTGAAGATCTTCTTCAGAAACATGAATTCCTTTTTTTGCATCTGAAAAAATTGCATCGATGGCCATTATTTTGAGGACATCGACTTCTTTACCTTCGATAACATCAGCTGCGCTATAGGGATCAACCAGTATTTCAAAATGATGATCCCCTTTTTTTAATCGAGCAATAACCGCATCATCAAGGCTTACCAATCTTATTCTCCTCCAATTGCCTTTTCAACATAGGCTTTTGATTCTTCTTGTGGGAGAATATGAAATGTATCCTCTTTACCAACGATACCAATTTCTGTGGCTTCTGGATTGAGTTTTTCCTCTGTTCCCTGATGTAATGCTTTTACTCCAAGCATGATGCCTTCTTCTTTTGAGAGGCCTTCTTTATAATTTTCCTCAAAGTAGCTCATAGCACCATTGCGACCTGATCCTTCACTGCTTGCTTTATACTCCATGAGTGCACCTGACGGATCGGTTGAAAATAATCTTGGGCCGGTTTCATCATATCCTGCAACTAGAAGAGCTGTTCCGAATGGCCGAACTCCACCATATTGAGTATATGTTTGTTTAAAATCACAAATCTTTTTGACTAATGTTTTTACCTGAATCTTTTCATCATAGGTAATTTCATTGATTTGAGCATCAATTCGAGCGCGATCAATGAGTGATCGGGCATCAGCGACCAATCCAGATGTGGCACAACCAATGTGATCATCTATTTTAAAAATCTTTTCAATTGAATTTGGTTCAATCAACTGTGAAGAGATTCTTTTATCTACGATTAAAACAACGCCGGTTTCATATTTTAATCCTACCGTTGTTGTCCCACGTTTTACCGCTTCACGTGCGTATTCAACCTGAAAAAGCCTTCCATCTGGAGAAAAAACAGTAATTGCCCTATCATATGCCATGTTTGTCGGTTGCATCTTTCTTTTTCACCTCTAATATTTATTCTATCTTATATTATGTCCTTAGAACGTACAATCGTTTAGGAAATCTTATTTCTATTGACGCTTTAGTCTCCACCTCACAATACACTTAATGACTAAATAGTTTGTGATAGTTGAAAAAAATCTGTCTTTTTTATTTGTGAGTTTTGCTTCCCCAAATGATTTTATGTATCTGCAATCCCAAGCGAACGGGCAGACGATCTGAAAGAATCCATTTTGCAAGAGTTGCAGAGTGAAATCCCCATACTGGTTGAAAAATAACAGTGCATGATGGTTGATATTGTTTCAGGATTTTTTTTGCATATTGATAATCTTCTTTCGATCCAATTATACATTTTAATTGATCAGTTGTTGTAAGGTCTTTAATGTTTTCAAAGAGGTTGTGTTTCTGCATAGTTGAGGACGGAGTTTTAAGATCCATTGAAATTAACAGATGTTCTTTGTTAGTGAGATTTTGTAGTGGTTGGCTTCCATTGGTTTCCAAACTTATTTCAAATTTTTGTTGTTGTAATCTGGTTATTAATTGAAGGGTTTCTTTTTGAAGTAATGGTTCTCCACCGGTGATACAGATCTGGGGACAATGGTAATTGTTAATTTTTGAAATAATAGATTCAATCGTCATCTCTTCGCCTCCCTCATACGCATATCTGCTGTCACAGTACGAGCATCGAAGATTGCATCCTGTTGTTCTGATGAATACGGTAGGTAATCCCGCTCGTTTGCCTTCCCCTTGAATCGAATAGAATATTTCTGAAATCTGCATGTGTTCTGCTAACAACTAAAATCTACTTAAAAGATTTGATGAGAAAAAAGAAAAGAATTGAATCAGATATCATTGAGAGCAACAGTGATAAAAAGAGTGTAAGATCATATGTATATTTAATGAGATATGGTTAGTGTTTATTTTTTTGTATTATTTTTTGTTGGATGATTGGATAAAACCGTAAACTTACTACTCCGAGAAGTGAAATGATTGCTGCATATAATCCTAGTCCTGGTCCCCATGAAGATGGAATGCTTTGTTGGTCTGATTCTCCAGCTAAGGAAATGGAAATGTCACCGGACCCTGAAAAATCACCGATTCCAATTTTTGTTACTTCGCTCATTGTGATATAAAATAATGCGATAGTAAGGATTAAAAAAATAATGATAACTATGGTCAGAATCCAAGAAATCTTCGGATACCGTTTTTGTATGAATGGTAAGATGATAATAAGAGAGGAAGTTACGATTAAAAGCATGCTGATTAGTGAGAGAACGGTGGTAAAAATTTCTGGTACTTCACTGATTTCCCCTCCAATGATCGTGTTACTTTCCGTTCTGGTGATCAGTGTGGGTGGATAAAGATAGGTTTCAGAGACGGTTTCAATGCTATTGCTTTCTCCGTGTAGTTGCCACCATGGGATGAATATGCTTGAGAGTAAGAGAAGAGCTAGTATGATATACAATCCTTTTTTTGGAAATCCAGGAAGTCTTTTCCAGTAGAGAACTCCTAAGATTGCTACACCTAAGATGAGTAAGAATATCGGGAGAAGTTGATGAAGTGATGAAGGTTGATTGCTTATGATATCTATTGATTTGTCTCCTTTTATGCTGACTTGTTGAGATGCAATTGTAGTGTCTTCTTTTGTGATGGTAAGTTTGTATGTTCCGGGTGGTGCCGTGATTTCACCATTTCCTTCTTCGGTTATACTTCCTTTGATTTTTTGGCCACTTCGTTCAAGCATTAGATCAGCTGTATTGACAGATTTTCCTATTTGATTAAGCACGGTTGTTTCTAATGTGAATTCTGCTGGAAAAACGATGTCAAGCGTTTTATCTTTTGAAAGTGAGACGGTTTCGGTATATTCACATGATTTATAGCTAAGTGTAAGATCATAGGTTGCTTCATAAAGATCGGTGAATTGATATGTACCTTCACCGAGTTGTTCAGCTGTAATACTAGTTTGCTGAATCATTTCCTGGCTTTTTAGCATGGGGCGCGGATCAATTCCCGGTGGAAGACCAAGAGTGTCTTTAACATTGAGTTTTAAATCATATCGTGAAACCGAAATTGCTGCGGTCCACGGACGGAATCGATTTAACAAATTAAATGAAACAGGTTCTTCATAGATAAGAAATCCATCATAAATGGTTTGTAAGGTGAACTCTTTATTTGTGTATGCTGGTACAGAAAGAGTAACGGTTCCATTGTCACCCGTATTTGCTGTTGAAACGAGAAGGTTTTCGGTGAGAAGTTGTACTTTTGCGTTTTCGATGAAATCATCGTTTTGATCGGTGATGGTGACTTCTACGCTTGTTTGTTTATTACAAGTCACTCTTGTTTTTGTATCTTCAGTTACTTCAACGGTAGTGAAACCTATGAATTGATGGTCGTCATATCGTAATGGATTTTCTTTGAATATCTTGATAAGATACATTCCAGGTTCGATATCATTAAATGTAATAGTTTTGAAAAGAGTGCTATTTTTAAAATCAAACATTGATGCTACTGCTTTTCCTTTTTGCACAAGATTTGCATCATCTGCAAATTCAATGTTTAAACTATTGAATTTTAATCGTCCAACTGATCCAGATGAGACCATAGTTTCTGCTTTATGAAGCTCAGCGGTAAGATACGAAATGTTTTTTCCGGTGGCTGCTGAAAGAAGTGAACCAAGTGGAGCTGAGAATCCTCTATGAATGGTAGCTTTTAGTGTGTATGTTTCAGGTTCTTCAGTTGGTTCTTCATCGATGGTTTCATTTCCACGAGTTATCGGGTATTCCATGATGAGTTGTTGAAAGAGTGCGGATTCTGCATCGATGCGTTCATATCCGCCGGTTTGTAATGCCAGATATTGTGCATTGAACAAAATGTTTTCTCCTTTTGAAAGTGTGGTGAGATGTTCTCCATTTTCATATGCATTTCTGAATGCAAATAGATCTCCACTATCTGCTTCTAATCCGGGAAGTTTTACATGTTGTTTAACACTTGCTTTCACTTGTATGCCATCATGTTCTCCGTCTAAGATTCCGGTGTTTGCTTCAAATAGGAGTCCATGTGCTCTACCTGTTGATGGGTCATCGATACAAAGCCATGCTTTGCTTCCTAAATCTTGGTCATCACTATAGCCAAGTAACCAATCTGCAGGATCAGCGTCAGGGTCTGTTGGCATTTCATAATCAACAATGGTTTCATCTTCGCTAAAAAAATGTATTTTTGGAAGGATTTCTCCAAGATTCATATCATCAATAGTACCACTTCGAGCTTTGATGGTGGAAAGAGATGCAATGGTTCCTTCACGCTGTTCATCTCCTTGGATTTGTATGTCTTCAAGAACTTGATGATTGATATTAACCACTAATCGTTTGGTATCAGTTGGATTATAGTAGTAGGTGTAAATATTGTCTGTTAACAAATCATTTTTTGGCGATATTCCTTTTATTCTTATTCGAGTCATCAGATTTCCATCGACAAGAATGGTTTTGGTGATATCTTCGGCCCATTGGGTTCCGGTATGTTCCCCTGCGGGATTCACGCTGTAACTGGTGTAAAATCCTGCGATTTGTTCAGCGTTTTTGGTTGAAAACTCTGTTGATCCTGGCAAAAGTTTTACTACTGCATTGGACATGCCGTTTTCTAGAAGTTCTCCTTTTTGACAAATACCATATATTGCATTTTCACCTTGATTTATCTGATAATAGTCAAAGTCCATGATTTGACCGGTGATTGGTTCATAAAAATAATGGGTGTCTTTGACGATGATGTGATCGGGGTATTCAGCTGCGCTTGTTTGGCTATCACTGTAGAAAACATGATATGTTTCTTCTCCTGTTGCTTCTTCAGGGATGATGAATACAAGACTGCAAGCGTCAATATGGGTTTCATCAGTTTGGGAGAGATCATATATTTGTGATTCAATTTCGGTGTAATCTCCTCCGTTTTTGTAGGCTACTCGAACGGAATGAAGAGTTTGGTTTTTTGCCCAGCAGGGATTTTCAAATTCAACTCGGAGGTCTATTGGTTGATAGATTGCTTCAGGAAGTGACGTATCTATTGGTATGGTTAACTTTTGGTCAAAAGAAAGTCCAGATAAATCAGTTGTTTGAAAGTCTGATTGAGCATGAATAAAAGATAGTGGTGTTGAGAGTACAAATAGGCCTGTGATGAATAAAAGCAAGAGAAATCGAGTGAAATGCATGTATAAGTTAATTTTTATTAATGTATTTATATTTTTTCATATTATTAATTGGGGTAAAAACAATTTTAGAAACTAGCATAAAAGAAACAAAATAAAATGAATATTTAAGGAATAATTGTTTCATTATATATGATATTTATTCATAGGTTTTTAGACAAATAAGTTAACCACTGGAATGATTAAAAGAAAAAGCCCGATCAACGCGATGATTAACCCTGCAGTACTAAGTTTGTAATGTTTTGGGAGCACTTTTTGACTTAAATAAATCGCTCCAGCACCATAGATGATAACTCCGAACACACCAAGAAACATAAGCGTTAAACTCAACATCAATAGCACAGAGAAAAGTCCCAGATACATAAGAATTGAAAGTGGGATACCAAGAGAAAGGATGTAAATAAGCACAAAGAACATGAACCGCTTATACGGCATATGATTCATTTTTGGAATAATGGTCTTACCAGTTTCAAATAACATCCTTGTTCCTGCTTCAAAACCTGCATACACAGTTCCAAACAAGGCAAAGAACACACTTATTTTAAATAACGGTTCCAACCAAGTGGCCATATTAGAAAAAATCCGTCCTTGCTGTGAAAGAAGATCAATATCCGAAGGAAGTAAGACCTCACCATTTGGTTGCAAACCAAGTAAACTATCACCTGCAATCATATACGAACAAGAAACAATGGCTACGATTATAAACGCAAAGATAAGATCAATCAATAAGGGTTTTAAAAGATGTCGAGATCGTTTCAATTCTTCTGTTGAAGTGGGAAGATAGGTAATCTTTCCTTTTGATTTTAATGATTTAAGAAGTTCTTCTGAATACTCATGTGAATCTTTTGAATCTTTAAAGATACCCCATTTTTTCTCTTTGATCCATCCAAGATATCCAATCAACGTTATCAATGTAAAAGTGAGGGTCCCAAGATATCCAAGCATAGCTAAGGATATCGGCGTTTTTTGAAAGCCTTCAACATTATCAACCCAAGCAGGATAATTTTCGGGTATGTTCTGACCTATGGAAAATAGATTAGTAAAAACTTCAGTAACATCGGGAAGCGGCGATAGAAGAAGCACTGAAGCAACTGCCCCAATACCAAGGACCGCTACAAAAATTGCTTGAGAAACCTCCAGCAATCGATATCGTCCAAGTAATACCAAAACCGCAGCAATTAGTGACATGGAAATACCCCATACTAGGTAATCACCAAATCCAAAAATCCAAGCTAGCGATTGACCCAGAGTGGTCATAATTGATGCAGCAAAAACAGGGATAAAGATAAGCATGATACCAATAAGTAACCAGTTAAACCATCCTTTTTTTGTTTTAATCGCAAAAAGATCCATTAATCCAATGCCTGAAAGCATACTGAATCGTAGACTGACATAAGCGATAATATACGATCCAATGTTAATGGTGACTAACCAAAGTAAAGCAAGTCCTGCCCAGGCACCAATTTGAGGACCTAAGATAAGTTGTCCTTGCCCAATAGTTAAAGATGCAACTACCGCGCCAGGTCCAAAAAATCCAATATATTTCAAATATTTACGTAGTGACGGTTTTTCAGTAATAACCGGATCAACCGAAGGATATGATATTTTTTCGTCTGATGACCTCATTATGTATCACACAACCAAGATTATTATTTCTCAAAGATGATTTCATGTCGTTTCTTTAGCACAGGCTCAGGAAACTTCGGTTTAAAGTTCTTCCGAATTTCAGCATCATATGCCTTTTCGCCTTTTTCCTTTAAGATTTGTTCTCCACGTTTGATTTGATCTAATATGTTTGCGTTCACATTATCTACTGTTGCTGGAGCCACTTTGAAAACCAGTTTCATCATTGCATTCAATCCAAAAGAAAGGGATTCAACTTCCATAATCGTTCCAGGTATCACAGAAAACCAGATACCAATTGAATCTTCACCAAAACGAGTGATGGGAATATTAGATGCTGCTTGCCGTTCAGGAGTCGGACCAACATCACCAACCATCCATTTTCCATCAACATATGCTTCTGCTTCTCCATGGATCATAAAATAACCCATGGCATCAGACCATTTCTTTACCATTGGATCATCAGCAAGGGTATCAGACCAAGCATCAATCATAGTCATTGAATATAATTTATATCGGGATTTTATTCCAGCTGCCCGACAAAGAGCAACAAAAACAGAGAGTTCATGTAAACAGGTACCGGTACCTCGTTGTAATGTTTTCTCAACACCATCCAATGGCAACATTTCAAGGCTAAGTTTTCGTTTTGCAAATTCAAAAGCAGCTTCAGCGAATTCCCGGTCTGATTTCTGATATGCTCCAAGTTGATGAGCTAGTGCTATTATCTCTGGAGCATGTGAATTGCAATACATCGTCGGTCGAAGATATCGTTCACCTTTAGTGCAATATTTCATATTCTCTTTATATTCAGGTATATCAAACCTGCGGGGAGGGCGATGATATCTTCGTTTTGTTTTTGTCAGAGATGATAATTTTTTGATATCCTTCATATTGGTTATGAATACTTTTCCAAGAGCAAGAAATCCATAAAAGAGAAGTTGACGAAGTCGCTTTGGGGGAAGATATCCCCTTGTTTTTATTTCACGCAGTGAATACATCAGAGATCAACTACCATTAAAGACAAGTGGTCTAAGACAAAAAGATGGTAAAAAACTTATCCTTATTCAAAAACGATTTGTTCTTTCCCACGTAACTCCAATTCAGGAGTAATTGGTCCTTTTTTCTTGCGAGCAGTTAGATTATACGGTTCAATGCCACCTGCCTGACTAATGATTTCTTTTCCTTTTTCAATTTGTTTTTGTACGCTAATATTCACTCGCTCCATGGATCCAGGTGCAAGTTTGTTTAAGAATCGTAATGCTCCACCAAGACCAATTGGAATGGATTCCATGTACATGATACTTCCAGGAATAGCAAAGAACCAGTTTCCTAAGGAATCTTCACCAAATTTTGTAACAGGAATTCCTCCCGCTGCTTGTCGTTCTGCTCGAGGGCCAACATGGGCAACAATCCATTTACCATCAATATAGGCTTCCCCTTCCCCTTCGATCATAAAATATCCCATAGAATCATACCATTTTTTGATCAATGGATCAACGTTAACAGTAGTGTCATACCATGCTTGGATCATATTCATAGCAAACATTTTATACCTGGCTTTAATCCCAGCGGCTCGGCAGAGTGCAATAAAAACACTGATGAGATGAATGCAGGTTCCAGTTCCGCGTTTTATGGTTTCTGATACAGGATTAAACGGAAGAATTTCAAGAGTCATTTGTTCTTTAACGAATTCAAAAGCAGCTTCAGCGAATTCTCGGTCTGATTTTTGATAAGCTCCAAGTTGATGAGCAAGTGCAATTACTTCCGGTTCATTTGGATCACACCATAAAGTAGGTCTAAGATACCGTTCATTGCTCATATTAGATTTCATGGTCGGCTCATACTTTTTCAAATCATACGAACGATTTGGACGATTGTATCGTTCACTGTTCGGCGGTATTTTTCGTAACTTTTTTAATTCTCCAAGACTAATCAATAATGTTTTAGAAAGTGCTAATCCACCCCCGATCATCATTTTTAATTGGGGTTTTTGAGGGATGAGCTGTTTTTCTTTGATCTCCCTAAGGTATAACATTTTTTATCACGATCCTAAATCCGAAGAAAGCATTTTACGTACCTCTTCAGCACAGCCTCTTACATCCTCTCCTTTGGCCCGTTTAACCTCTGGTTCAAGAACCGGACCTGGTCGATCGCAAACAGGACACCTTTTTAACAAACGGACCCGGTCTCCAGTAACAATGAATCCAGGATAACTTTGAGCTGCACCATCTAAAAAGGCAAATCGTCCCCATTCTCCGTAATCTGCAGGTTTGAATTCATCATCTAATACTAATGGTTTGTAAAATGAGTAGGGCGCATGTAAATAATGGCCTTCTGGGCAATGAACCATCCATCCATTTCCCTCGACCATACCATAGATATCAAGAATGTACTTATCCTTGAATCCAAGCACGTTTTGTACTTCTTTGCGGAAATCTGAAACAGGCATACGTTTGTGTTCATGGATTTTCCATCCACCACCGGTTCCTACGCCTCCACGTTCTCCAAAGTTGAATTTTCTTCCTTGTTTTTTCAATTTTTCCATGACCGCATAAAGAATATATGGTGCACCAACAAAGGTTATTTTATGGTCGGTATTCTCATGTTCTTCCAGCCATGCAATGATATCATCAATCATTTTTTTGGATTGCTTGGAAGCAAAATAACGAACGAATTTGCTTTTTATTCCCCCAGCTCCACCCATGGTCATTGAAATAAGTTCTGTGGTTACCCGTCTATCGATTGCTACATTTACATCTTTAACTGCATCAAAATATACTTCAACGGCTTTTCCAGCATAGATGAAGTTTTTCCGTGGATTGGGCATTAGTAAATATCCATAAGAATCATGTTTCCAGAAAGGATACATCATAGTGACAAATGATTTCGCGAGAATATATTCTGAATTTAGAAATGTTCGTTGATCTCTTGGAACAAACGTGTGTCTGCCACCGGTTCCACTGCTATATGTAACAATGACGCCGGCTCTGTTAAATGCATCTATCACGTCATCATACGTTGGTTTTTTTTGCTTGATGACGATTTTTGGAAGGTCACCCGTATAGATATTAGCTAGCCAGGTTGCAAATTCTTTTCCATCAGGATAATCTTTGAAGAATTTATCTGGGATTAGAGGGATTTTGTTCAAATCTTCATTGGTTTTAATGTCATCTGGGGAAAAGGAGTGTTCTTTACAAAAATTGTGATAAAATTGGTTGTTATTGTAATGGTGAATGAATGTATGCTTGATTGTTTTTAATTGCATATCCTTTGCATCTTCAAGTGGGATGCGATAAAGATCTTTTGGTTTGTATAAGGATTCATAAAGAGGTGTGTTTTTTGAAGGTATGTACTTTTCTATTGCTTTGTCTAGTTCTGAAATGTATGTTTTTAGGTCTCTCATAGAGTACGTCTCCTAAGATTTTTCATATTATTCAAACAATATATTTATAGATGTCGTTAAATTTTTCGACAATAAACGATTACAAGGCAGTGTTTTTTTAATTAGCAGCAAATACCAAAGTAGTAATTAAAAATTGTTATTCATACAAGAAAAATATAATGAAACAAACGTTAATAAAAAAGTAAACCAATAAACCTAAACAATAAAAAACATCCATCCCCGAATCCATAAAAACAAACATGAAAAACAAAGAAATAACCCGCCCTGCTCCAAAAAAGGAGCATCCAAGAGGGTAAGATATTAATATAGGATGCCGTATTATCAGCCTACTTCACTTTCATATAAATATTCATGCATTCGTATAGCGTGCTATATGGAAATTTATAAAGATAACGTTTAGAGGTATGACCCATGGCCAAAAAAGGCAATGAAAAACAAGATAAGAAAAAGGATTCTGATCAACAAGAGGACGATGACTTTCAATACATAGTCCGAATCGCCAATACTGATATCGATGGAGGTAAAAAGCTCATTCACGGCTTATCCAGCATAAAAGGAATCGGCAGACATTTGAGTACCTTCATCATCAAGAAAACAAAATTGGATGTTAATAAAAAAATGGGTTATCTATCAGAAAAACAAATCGAAAAGATCAGTAAAGCCATTGAAAGCATCCAAGAAGAAGCCCCAGATTGGATGTTGAACCATCGGAAAGAATATGAAACTGGCAAAAACGTTCATATCATCGGACCGCAAATCGATCTGCGTCTCCGTGATGAAATCAACATTATGAAAAAGATCAGAAGTTACAAAGGAATTCGACATGAACGTGGGTTAACCGTTCGTGGTCAAAGAACACGAGCAAATAGTAGAAAAGGATTAACACTCGGTGTTTCAAAATCACGTGTACGGCAGTAATGATAAAGGATAAATAGTGATTATTATGGGGAAACCAAAGTTTTCTCGGAAAAAATACGATACGCCAAGCCATCCATGGCAAGAACAACGAATCCATTCGGAAAACGAGTTAGTCAGAAAATATGGCTTGAAAAACAAAAAGGAAATCTGGAAAGCAGAAACTGCTTTGAGGAAATATCGAGGCCAGGCCCGAGAATTACTTGCAAAAGTAGATAGTGATGATCCTCAAGAGAAAAAAGAGATCAATCAATTATTGACTCATCTCACCAGATATAACCTTCTTCCATTAAATTCTACATTAGACGACGTTCTTGCGTTAGAAACTGAAGCTATGCTTGCACGCAGACTACAAACACTTACATACCTAAAGGGACTAGCAAACACTCCAAAACAAGCACGTCAGTTAATCGTTCAAGGCCACATTTCAATTGCTGACGAACGGATAACGATTCCAAGTTATAAAATTTCAAAGAAAGAGGAAAACGATATTGGATATGCTCCTGATTCACCATTAAATGATGCTTCTCATCCAGCCCGACCCAGTACTGATTTTAAATCCAAATTATCAAAAAAGATGCTTGGTGATGAAACGAAAAAAGAAGAGGTAAAAAAACCAAAGCAATCCTCCCCTCCCAAAAAGAAAGATCAAAAGGTTGAGAAAAAGGATACACAAACAAAAAAACCGGTAGAGAATAAGAAAAAAGAACCTACAACTGAAAGGAAAAAACCGGCTGAGGAAAAAGAAGGGAAAGAAAATGTAAAAAAGGATGAAGAACCGAAAAGCGAAAAGGATTCATCATCTGATCAAAAGAAAACAGCCGAAAAACCTGAGAAAAAAGAAAAGGAGGGTAAGTAAGTATGGCAAGAGAAGGAGTAGCTCATATTTTTGCTTCATTTAATAATATCATTATAACTGTAACTGATTTGACTGGTGCTGAAACCATCACCCGTTGTTCTGGAGGGATGGTTTCTCGATCCGCCAAAGATGAGGGATCCCCGTATACTGCAATGAAGGTTGCACAAATTGTAGCTGAAAATGCTAAGGAGAAAGGAATTAATAAAGTAAATGTTAAAATCCGTGGTCAAGGTGGAAATAAATCAGGTACGCCAGGTCGAGGAGCTCAAGCTGCGATTCGAGCTTTGGTTCGTGCAGGTATGAAAATCGGAAAAATTGAAGATGTCACTCCTATTCCACATGATGGCTGTCGGAAGAAGGGCGGTCGCCGCGGTAAAAGAGTATAGGTGACATCATGAAGATTTCACTAGACGAACTTAAACAAAAAAAAGCAGTATTATCTATAGAAGATATTGATTTCTATCTTTTAAATTCAATTCGTCGTATTATGCTCTCTGAATTACCCAAGCTTGCAATTGAAGATGTGGTGATTTATGATAATACGACCACATTGTTTGATGAAATTATCTCACATCGATTAGGACTTGTTCCGTTACCTACGGATCCAGATCTGTTAAACTTTCGGGATGAATGTACCTGTGAGGGAAAAGGATGTCCAAGTTGTACGGTGAGATATACCTTAAGTAAAGAAGGCGAGGGAATGGTTTATTCTGGTGATTTACAACCATCTGAATCAAGTTGGCGGGTCAGCGAGGATCTTATTCCTATCGTTGAATTATTTAATGATCAACGTTTAATCTTAGAAGTGGAATCAGTTCTTGGTAGGGCAAAAGACCATGCAAAGTGGCAAGTGGTCACAGCTCCCGGATATCGTTTATACCCTACGATTCAATTTGATTCGAAGAACAAAAAGGACGTTGAAGAGTTTGTTGAAGAGTTACCTGAAGGGTTAGTAACTTCGGTGAAAAAAGATACTCTTGAATTATCCGATATTTCAAAACTTCCAATTTTTGAATCATATATGGATATGGAAAATGTTGATTTTATTAGCATCAAAAAAGACCCAAGACATATTCGTTTTCACTTTGAAACTGATGGATCATATCCTGCCAGTAAGGCTTTGATGAAATCCATTGATCTTTTTGAAGAAAAATTGAAGGAATTCACTGACCTAATCGAGGATATCTAATTAATCATCCTATCGTTTCATTTTTTATTTTTATTTTCTTAGTTTCTTTTTTGGTCTATTTTTTATAGTGTTGACTTATTTCTTTATCTGATGTTATATTTTGTTCATGGGTTGAATGGTTCACCAAAAGAATGGAAAGTATTTGTGGATTTTTTTACAAAAAATGGATTTGAATGTGAAGCGATTGATTTGAAAACGGGGATGAATCTAAGAAGGACACATTTCAATGATTATGTTGAAAAGGTAGGTTCAATTGTTTCCAATGAGGATATTCTCATTGGTCACTCAATGGGTGGCTTGATTGTGCAAAAAGTGGCGGAAGGATATAGTTTAAAAGCTGGTGTTTGTATTTGTCCTGCTCCACCAACAGGAATTAGAATGAAAACAGTTCCTTGGTGGCGACAAGTTCGATATCTTCCATTCATGCTTTTTGGTATTCCGTTTAAACCTTCCTTTGGTTTGGTAAAAGATGTTTTCTTAACAGGTTGGGATGAAGGAAAACAACGTGAGGTATATGATCTGTTACAAAAACAATCATCTCATGTAAGTTTAGAGGTGATGAAACAAAAAATATCAGTTAATGAAAAAATGATTAATGCGCCTCTTTATTTTATTGGGCGAAAACAGGATGTAACTATTCCAGTTGATGTAGTAAAAAAAGTTGCAAAAAAGTATGATGCTGAATATAGTATGGTTTCGGGAAATCATTATATCTTTTTTGATTGGCAGAAAATAGCCGAAAAAATTCTTTCTTTCATTCAACAGTTGTAATATCTTATTTTTTTATCTTTTTTTAGTTTATACTTTCTTTAAAAAAATTATAAAATAATAATTCGAATTGATAAAAAAAAAATTTAGACTAAAAAATTAATAAAATCAAAGATTATTTAAACAGGGTCCCAAAATACATTGTTTGACGGTCTGGAGAGGTGAGAGAACAGAGAGAGGGACATAACCTCCGTATTCTCTAACAAGAAGTTTTTGCCTCCTTCTTATTTTTTCCTCCCAGGCCTATCTTTCTTTTCTTTAATTTGAACTGATAGGAAATTTTGGGTAGATAGATTAAACTGGCATAATTTAAATGAT
>CAZYLG010000020.1:0-22075 GCA_964648565.1 uncultured Thermoplasmatales archaeon | reverse complement strand
ATGCTACGGATGTTGATGGTGATGGTGACGTGGATATTTTGGGTACTGATAGTAGGCTTTATGATATTACGTGGTGGGAGAACCAACTGATTAATTGTGATATATATTTCGAATATGGAAAAGATAAATATAATTTAATCAGAACTGAAGATTTAGTAAGTACTTTCTCTGAAGATATTCCGTTGGATTGTGGTAATACATATTATTATCGTGCTGTCGCTGAAAATGAGCGTTTTACATCTTATTCTGATTTTGATAGTTTTGATGTTTATTGCATTCCTGAAACAAAAGAGGCGACAAGTGTTGGAAAATATCAAGCGACATTAAATGGGTATAGTGAAGATGAAGATGCAACGGTGTGGTTTGAATATACAAAAAATCAGAATTTTGATATAACCTCCGAATATCAAATATCAGATGCATTAGATTTCATAGGATATGCATATCCTGAAACATTTAACATGAATGGAGTTAATTATCTCATTATTGGTACTGCCTCTGCCGGTTTTAATGGGTACCGATTCAAAAATTCTTTTTTTGAAGGAGATGAAAAAAGGATTAATATGTTAGATGAAGAACATGTTATAGAAGACACATCAATTTTAGAAGGGCTTTCAACTGGTCCGTATGCAACCCCTGAAGTATTCAAATTAGAAGACACATGGTATATGATATCCGGTGAACGTGATAAATTAGAATTCAATGGATGGAGATGGGATGAGGATGAATGGAAATCAGACTTAGGAATCGTTGAAAATATTAATGATATTTCATATAGTTCTACATATGGCCCGTTAAAATCAAATGTGTTTTCTTATGCAGGTAAAACATATTGTATTGTAACAGAGAGAGATGGAGATGGTATTTATGGATGGAGATGGGATGGCGATGAATGGATTGCTGATGATTCAATTATAAAAGATATTGGAATAGATGATATGTTCCACCCATATTTTTGTATATATCAAAAGGATGAAACATTGCACTGCACGGCAGGTTTTTATGATACATCCCAATCTAAATGGGTTAGTTTTTATGAATATTGGAATGGTGAACGTTGGATTGAATTGAATCCGACGTATAGTGATATGGCATCTATTATAGCAGGTGTTGGACACCAGAAATATGAAAATTTCCGATATGATGAAGATACATGGTGTTTTTTAGTGGGAACAGAATCAGGAACGATTGAGTATACCTTAGTTGAACTAACAGATAAAAAAGATATTAAAAGAAATGTTTTCAGCAGTTCAGTTGATGATTTAATCCCTGATACTGCATATGCATACAGAGCATGTTCATGTAAGAATGATATAGCAAGATATGATACATGGAACAATCATCATGAATTTCATACAAATCCAGATACTCCATCTATTGAAACGAAGAATGCTATTGTTCATGGAAGTTCTGCTACGTTATCTGGCATTATTGATAATGCTGGATATAAAGATACAGAGGTTTGGTTTGAGTATCTTCCAATTTATCCTTGGAAACAAGATACTCTTAATGGGTTAGATTCGGTTATGGATAAAACTTTTGTTGAATTAGATGAAGTCATGTATTGTATCAACGCTGATTTTTCTGTTAAGAAATGGAATGGATTCATGTGGCAAGATACTTCGATGTCATTTCCATTTTCCTCTTCAAGTTCTTTGATTGAATCAGCAGAGATAGATGGAGAAATATATTTATTCACTGAACAGAAAGCAGCACGATGGGATGATGGTCGATGGGTGGAAGATGTTTCTGTTTTATCAGGTCTTAGTCCATACAATAAATCATTTTTTAACATAAATGAGAACGCCTATGTTTCACAACGTATAGCCAGAGATGTTTCTTTTTCAGAAAAGACAGATATTGATACTGGAATATCCGGTTTTCAATTGGAGGAATGTGATTTAGATTCTGATGGCGATACTGATTTTGTTATAGCAACTCAACTGTCGATTTACTGGTATGAAAATGTGGGAACCAGTTTTGTTAAACATTCCCTTAGCGGATTTGATGCAATTTCAATACAGTCAGTTGATGTAGATTCAGATGGAGATAGAGATATTATTGCAGGTGGTTTTTGGGGGCTTGTATGGCTTGAGAATAACGGAGAAGAATCATTTACAGAACATAGCATATGGTCTAATGGTGAAGAAGTTCATGCGTGTGATTTAAATAACGATTCAGATGTAGATATTCTTTGTTTAACTGAATCTTCAACAAAAGAACTCAGTTTTTTTGAGAATAATGGTGCCGAATCATTTAACCAACACATAATAGATGATGGTTTCGAAGGCACCGTTATTTTAAATGTTGAAGATTTGAATGATGATGATAAAGAAGAAATTATAGTAACATCGCAAGATGGTATTCAATGGTATGAAAACAATGGAGGTATATCATTCACAAAACATTTCATAGATTCAGGAACAGTTCATTGTTTTGAAATATTTGATTTTGATGATGATGGAGAAGAAGACATCATAGCCTCACTTACAGATGAAATTGTGTGGTATGAGAATGATGGAAGCGAATCATTTACAAAAAGGATAATTGATACATATGATGGAATATATACAGATATAGAAATAACAGATTTTGATGAGGATGGACACATAGATATTTTTGCCTCTTCAGTCAGTAGTGATAAAGTATCAAGATGGATGAATGAAGGAAATGAGACGTTCATCAAATCAGATGTCGTTTCATTCAATGATGTTCGAGATATTTATTTGGAGGATTTTGATGATGATGGATTTAAGGATATTTTCACCTTGTCTCTTCTTGAAGGTTTTTCATGGTGGAAAGGAGAACAAGTATTTGAACTGGAGACGAGAAAATGGGATGGGACAAGTTGGATAAATGATGCAAACGTATCTAAGTTTGATTACAACAGTACAAATATCATTTTTTTTAACATCGATTCTTCTCTTTATTTTCTTTTAGATGAAGGAGGTCAGAATTATGTTGGTGGTTATTGGAATGGTTCTTCTTGGGTTGAGGATGATTATATTTCTAAGAATCTTGAAGGTTATGTGATTTATGATGTGTTTCCATTGTTGGATACGTTTTATGCTGTTGGTAGTGATGAGGGGTCAGTTGTTTCTTTTAATTTTGAGAATGAGGATATGGATTATTCTTTTGCTCAGACATCTGGGTTGATTGGTGGTTTTTCTGTTCAGGATGAAGGTAGCACGGTTTCTTCTAAAGTAACTGATATAATCCCAGGGAGACCGTATACGTTTCGTGCGGTGATTAGTGCGAATGATGGTGAGTCTGATGTTTTGTTTTATGGTTCTAATGTGACGTTTATCGCTCAGGAAGGTAGCAGTGGCGGTGTTGATGATGGTGATGAAAGTGGTGGGGCTTCTAATCCGAGTATTCCGGATACGAAACCTCCGAAGAATCCTGGCGGGTTTAAAACAGATGATATGTATGATTTACTTCGGGTGACGTATGTTCCAGATTCTTCTAAAAAAGTATCGGTGATGGTGATTGATTCTGGTATTTCACGGGGTACTTTTAAAGCGGATGATGGGACTCTTGTTGATTTTGGTGAGATAGAATGGCGACATCATCCTGATGTAGGCACTCCGTTTGATGAGTATGGCCATGGCACTTTTGTGAATTATGAGATTGCTTGGTTGTTGCAGAAGAAATGTAAGAATGCTGAGCAGATTTCATATAAATGTTTTGATTCTTCTGGTGGTTCTGGTGATAATCAGTTTTTGGATGCGTTGAAGGAAGCAGAGGATATAAGACCGGATGTGGTGAGTATTTCTGCGGGTGCTCTTGGTAATCGTAATGATGCGTATTCGAAGCAAGTTGAACGATTACGAAATATGGGAATCATTGTAGTGGTCGCTGCAGGTAATAATGGTCCTGCTCCGAGTTCTATTATGAGTCCTGCGTTGTCGGATGCTGCTATTTGTGTGGGTGCGTTTGATTGGATGGAAACATTTGATGATTGGTCATTTGAGGATGATATTGTATGTTCTTGGAGTAGTCGTGGTCCGGTAGTGGGTGTAAGCCCGAAGCCTGATTGTGTTGCTCCTGGTGAATCATTAGCAGGTCCTTGGCGTAATGGATTACGTGAGGTTAAATCTGGGACGAGTATGGCTGCTCCGCTTATTTCTGGTGGTGCGTCATTGGTGGTTGCGAATAATCGGGATATGGTTGATTTAGTGAAAACCTTGTATTTTTTCAAACAGGATGTTGTGCCGAATGCGTTTGAATCAGCGTTGAAGACGAGTTGTGTGTCTAAAGGAGATGAGAACAGTTGGGGTGCGGGTATTCCCTTGTTTGATTCGGTGAATGATAATTTTTCCCGTAATCTGAATAATCTTCTCATCATTTATGTAACGGTTCTTATCGTCATTATTACGTCACTTGTTTTTTGTTTCTTTTATTTCATCAGGAAACGAAGGAATCAATGGTGATGTATACCATCTTGTAGCAATGATTTTATAGTTTCTTGTAATTTTAAATAATATGAATGAACAAAGCAAAGTAATAATTGCATTTTCTCTTTTGCTTATATTTGGTATTTTAGTTTTCACTCAATCTTCAGATATTTTAACAATGAGTCATTTTGATACGGAAGAAAATATCATAAATTATGATGGAACATGGATAAATGGATACATCCCTAAATATCTTAATGAACCAATGATATTAGAATGGGAGATAGGCGGGTATTCAGGACCACTTGCATTTGACTGGGTATTTTCTGTAACTATTCAATCGCCTTCTGGAAAAACATATTCTGCAGAGTATGAATGCCAAAGAAGTGCAGATGAATATTATTTAGGTGGCGAATCATATAAGATTACTACTGATTTCGGTTCTGTATTTGATGAAAAAGGAAAATGGGATATAACAAGTGCGGTTCTCACTGCAAAAGTTCAACATATTGTAGATGATACGACATATAATGAAGAAGAAACTGTCGATGAGATAACCGATGGAACAGATGCAATAGCTGTAGATACCAGTAAAGAAGCAGAAATCATTGAATTTGATGTGCAACCAAGGATTATATATGATGGAGACCAAGCAACTATTTCATATGAAATAAAGAATATTGGTGGAGAAGTAACAACAATTTGTTATCGTATTTTTTGTGATAAGAACATGGATTACAAATATCAAGGAACTGAAAGAAAACTCGTTGATTTATACATGGAAGATGTATCAATAGGAAGTGGACCATCTGGTGAGACGACCAAACCGTTATATTATGATGATGCAGTAAATGGAAAGATATATGTTACATTAGAATTACTTGCGTATTCAGAAACACAAAAATTATTAGGGGATTTCCGAACGTATGATATAGTAGAAGTCACTGCAATGGAAGAACAAGATGAAACCGATGAAACAGAAGAATGGGTTGGAGGAGAACAACCAGAAGGAGAACCAGAAACACCAGAGCAAGATAGCAATCATACATTAATCATTCAAACAACACCTGCAGATTGTACCATAACTATCGGAAGTCAAATGAAAAAATCGATAAGCCAACCAAATAAAGTAAATACAGGAATCGCTATTTTTAGAAAAGAACAAGGACAATATACGATAAACGTTGATAAAGACGGCTATCAGCCAATGTCAACAACAATCTCAGTTACACAAGATACAAGATTAAAATTTGATTTGAACACGCAAGAAATATCGGAAACACCAGGGTTTGAATTAGGGCTTTTCGTTTTCTCATTCATTGGCGTTATTTACATTTTTTTCAAAAAAAAGAAGAGAGGATAATATGATAGAGAGAGAATATGCATCTATATGTAAGAAAATGGGTGGTTTCGTTGATGAAGGCCATTGTTATTTACGAGGGAAGGATTTAAGCAGAGTTGATATTGATTGTTTTGATTTAGAGGGAGAAATTATTTTTCTCATGGATAAAAAAATAAAATATCCGGAGATAGGATTCTGTAAAACACCATTAAGCCACATAAATAAAATAGAAGAAAAAAAGATGAAGGAATTATTTCTTATTGAAGAAGAACGAATCAATCCACAACATAAACCCGTAGGTATAGTAACAACACAGGATAAACAACCAATAGTTTCAATGTCTACAACAGAGACAAGACCGTTTTCAGAGAAGACATTGGATGAAGCAATTGAACGAACATTACGTCAAAGAAACAGAATACGATTGGAGATAGGAGATGACTGGTTCCCTTGTGGTTTTGCATGGTTAGAAATAAATAAAAATAATCCATTCATTGAGTTTATCAAACAACAGGGAATGAAAGAAGGAGAACATGAATGGAAATACAAAGACATTTCAATCAGAGAATCAGATGACCATTACACATTGAATTTACATTTTCCGATGAAAGATGCAATTGAAGTTCAATCAATGAGATATAAATCATCACTTTATCAGGAATTTCAGAAACAATTAGCATTAATTGGGATTAGAACAGAATTGAGAACATTAATCGATTAAAATGTATACGCAGTTGACATAATTGTTTTATACTTTCCACATATTTTTTATATTATCAATCAGAAGGTGTTCAATTGGAAAATAAAAGTAAATTAGTCATCATTATCAGTGTTGTAGCAATCATTTCAATGGTTTTAGCATCAAATGATACACTGACCGTTCAGAATTATTCTACTGGAATATCTGTTGATACGTCAACTTCAATAGATGAATTAACAAAGAAAAATAAAGAACCTTGGCCCAATGCACAATTCACAGATACAGCGAATAAAGAGATTTTTACAAATGATATGTATGTTGTATCTTGGATTGAGGATGAATGGAGTCAGAAGATAACGATGCAATGCCAGTTTAACTATCGTCCTTTATGGTGTAGTGGATTATTCGCTCAGGAATCTGTGTCAATAAGTCGGTATCATGTTTCAGTTGATTATGTAAAACCATCAGGTGAAAAAATAAAGATTATTGATACGGATACGGGTGTTGACAATGATGGTAATATGTGGGATACTGATTATGTTGAGATGGTGACAAGTCGTTTTCCAGAGGAATCAAGGCATTCATCAAAAGGGGCTCATGGAGGTCACAGATTCCCGAATATGGCATACAGCAAACATGATTTTGTTGAAGGAGACCCATATGAATATTGGTATGATGTCGCAGAGGAAATCAATGCAGGTTCAACATACCTTAAAGATTGGCATGAGTTGGACACGGATACGTTTGAATTTTATTTGAAGGGAAAACGTGTTGGTGCCCTTGAAGCAAATTTTTATATTGAATGGTGTCAACGTAATAATTTTGAAGGGTGGGATTATTCTGGTTGGTCGCATCTTGGAAAAGATAGTTGTTATCTTGCGTCAGGTGGTGGAGATTTAAATATTCTTAATTCAGGAAGTAAAAGTTCATTACCTTCTGAACGAAGTATGTACACTTCAGATGGAGATATTATACCTGGGGGATATTATACACCATTTGTTTTCGAAGAAGGTAGTGACATTAAGATAGAAGTTGATACTGGTTATTCAGGAAGTGCAAGTGAAGATGGATATTGGGAACTTGCAATGTATAATGGACGAGGTCAACAAGTTAAAAAATGGCAGTTGAATGATAATCTCCGTGGACATGTAGTATCATACACAGTTCCTTCTGGTGCATTTATCAAAGGAGGAGGTAATGAATGGCGTGTTGTTCTCCGAAATACATTATTTGACCAAGCGGAAACAAGGGTTTTCGTCATCGATGATTTTGAAAAAGCACCAGGTGAAGTAAGTATGGAAATAGAAGAAGTTCAATATACTGAAGGAGATACTATTGAACTTACATTAAGTGGAACAGGAAACCCGGAGGGTGCAGGAGATATATCTTATTTTGTGGTAATCGCTAAATATGGTACTCCTTCATCGATGAATACTATTGTTCATAAGCATGTGAATGCTGTTCCAATAGGCAATAATCAATATGAAGGGAATCTTGAATTTAATTTACCTGCACGACCAGAAACAAAAACAAATCTTTACATTCGTGCTACGGCTGTTGATTCAGATGGAAGAGCAGGTGGCGGTGATGAAAAGAATTTTTATGTTGAACAGGACACACAAAAAGTTACAGACCCTATTACTCCCCCTTCACCAATTGAATCAAATGATGAAGCATTATATGCAATTGTTGGATTAATTATCGCTTCTGTTTCTATTGGAGGTATCGCCATTTATAGAAAAAGAGGCGGAGATTTCAGCGAATTAAAAAACTTACTGAATAAGAGGAAATAGAACATGATTAATAAAAAAATAATCTATCTTTCCGTATTCATCTTCATCCTTCTTTCCAGTGTAGCATCTGCTTCTTCATTCAATGCAAAACCTGGAATGCGTATACCTCTTGAAATGAAACAATTAACAATTACAACAGATAAAACAATACTTCCTGATTGGACTCCGCAATATGCACAATATGAATTATATAATCCAATAGGTGACAAAGTATTCGTGAAAGATAAAAGGTTAATGTCGGTCACGAAAGAAGAATCAAGATTATTGGGTTCAACAGAATGGACAATCACAGATTCAGCAGGAACAGTAGAAATACCTGCTTTCGCTGAAACAGGGAACTGGCAATTAAAAGTAAAGATACATGATGAAGGAAACATTCTTTTTGGGGAGAATGCAAAACAATATTCATTACGAACCATTTATATTTCAGATGCGACTTTTTCTGAAGATTTACTTGCTCCTTTGCATTTTACGTTTTCAGTACCTGCAATTGGGGATATTTGTCTTTCCACACCAGATATAATCTATGTTGTTTTCATCATTCTACTACTTATTATCGCTGTGATTTATTTTTTAGTTCCAAATAAAAAGAAATAGATGATTTTGTATACCGTTTTGTAGCAAGCATTTTATACTTTATATTTATTTTTAAAAGTATGAATGAAAAAAGTAAGAAGATTATTGGTTTAGCGATTGTTCTTTCATTAATCATTGTTGGAATACCTTTTTTGTCCAATGCTGATTTTTCTTTTCAGAATGTAGAAATTCAAGGATTGAACACTAATACAGTTTATCCTGATATAAGTGATAATGGACATGTTTTTTTAAGTGGAACAAGTCCAAGTCAGGAGATGGTCGCCGATTCAACAAGAGCAGCAGCATGGACGACTGAAGAAGTTGAAAGTCAACTTATTTCAGTGCAAGCCACATTTAACTGGAATGATAAGAAAGCAGAGACTCCCGGTGGAGCATTTGCATGCGGATGTAACAAAGGAAGATTCACAAGTAATGATAAATGGCCGGTGATTGCCATTGGTGGAACATGGTATGAAGTCTACATGAATGGTGATAAGATAATTGATACCAGAAGCGGATTAGAGTATGATGCTAGTAAAGTTGAGATTTCACGATATGACGATAACCTTATTGCTCAAGGATATGGGCATAAATTTGATAATATTGATGCAGATTATGAAACAGCACGGAATTCATGGGATTGTTCGTTTTATAATGACCGTTATACTGGTGGATATTGGAGTCAAGTAAAAGGTTATGACTGGTGGGCGGGAAGTGACCGAACTATAAAAACACCATTGCTTGATTTTTATCTGAAGGGAAGACAAACAGGAGATTTAAGAGTACTTTCATTAACCAGATTTGCTGCGAGAGATGATAATGATGGATGGGGTTGTGCTGGAGGTAGTTGGTCAAGTGGAACTGCACTGATAGCAGAAGACCATGTTAAAGTAGAATCAGGTAGTGGAAGTTTAAAGATTTCAAGTAAGAATTCTGAAGGCGTACAATCCTATGAAAATGCAGAATCTTTTGATGGAGGATACAGCGAATATACAACAGAGCAAACATCAACTACATACCCCAATAGGATTTTTGAAGAAGGGGAAACCGTTTATCTTGAAGTAACAACAGGATGGACTGGTTCTGATAGTTGGACATTGGAATTCTGGGATGCTCATGGAAGAAGAATATCTGATGCTACAATGCAATTGGAAGATAATCTTCTTAGACATCAAGTTACCTATAAAATTCCAGATAATTGTTTTGATGCAAGCCTTGGACTTAATGAATTCACCATCGTGTTGACTAATGGGATTTTCAATCAAGGAATGGTCTATAGTTTTGTTGTTGATACAAAAGAAAGACTTCCAGGTAAAGCAACAGTATCGTTATCCTCTGAATCTGTTAAAGTTGGCACGTCAGTTATGTGTTATGCTGAAGCCGAGGCAACAGATGCAAGTGGTCCAATTAAAAAATTCAGATTCGAAGGAAGATATGATAGTCCTACTGGTTCGCTTGTTTTCGCTCCAGCGTATGTAAATGCATATGAAAGAAATGGAAAATACAAAGCATCATTTTCATTTACTCCCACTCAGGCAAGAGGGGTTTATGTCATGGCAAATGCATTAGCCGGAGATAATGCTGAATATCCTGGTAAAACATCTAATCCTGTATTTCTAACTGTGAATGCTGTTTCACAGTATTATAAGATTAAGTTTACGATTGTTGATTCAGAAGGAGAACCAGTTGAAAGTGCCGTTGTAAGATTAGATGGAACTCCGAGAATCACGACTTCAAGTGGTATTTGTGAATTCACTGTTGATTCGGGAGAATATGATATATCAGTGGAAAAATCAGATTATGATACACATACAGAATCAATTGTAGTGGAAAGAGATAGATATATCACAATTCCATTGACTGGTGGGCCAGAAGATGATGGAACAAATGACGGAGGTACAGATGATGGAACAGGTGGTGATACTGGTGAAGAAACTGAAGAGGAATATACAGTTACTTTCACAGTTAAAGATGCTGAAACATCAGAGATGCTGATAGGAGCATCAATTGGCGTGGAATCATTAACCGATGGTTTTGCGTATTCAGATACATTCTGGACAGATAATGAAGGAAAAGCAATCCTGAATCTATCTGAAGCAGATTACATGTTCACCATTGGAACAAGCGGATATCAGGAATTATCTAATTCAAAGATGATTTATGAAGACACAACGGTTAACGCTCAATTATGGCCAGATGGAGAAACACCAGAGGAAACAGATGAAACAGAAACCAAGGATACAAAAACAATCACCGTAGTTAGCAATAGTCAACCATTGTCCAATGCGGAGGTATCTGTTTTCCATGAAACTGACCTTGCTAAAAGTTGGTATGAAACAACAGATTCATCGGGAACTGTTTCCATGCAAATACCAGAAGACACTTATCAGATTTTTATTTCAAAAACAGGATATGAAGCATTAAGTGAAACAATAACCATAACATCTCAATCATCATATGAATATTCACTTACTGAAAAAAGTCCAATAGATGACGATGATAGCACCACAGAAGAGTCAGTAGGAAAAACAATAATCGTTCAATCTGAATCAGGAACAACAATTGCTAATGCTGAAATGTCTGTTTATCACCAAACTCAAGCACAATATCAATTTGATGGATTTACGGATTCATTAGGAAAATTCAATATTGATGCACCTGAAGGGATGTATGGAGTTATTGTTATAGCATCTGGATATGAGATGTATTCTGATATATTGACGATAGGTACAGAGCAAGAATATATTATCACATTAAATGAACCTGATGAAAATAATCCAAGTTATGATAATGATGGAAATATTGTAGAAGGGGATGATACTGAACCAATTGAATGGGAAACAGGAGGAGATAAAAACACTATTTTCGTCACAGTTACAAATGCGAACCCTGATGTTGTAGTGAAAGTTGATGATTTAGTTTGTAAAACTCCTGAAGATGGAAAAGTATCATTTAATGTTGATTCTGATAAAACAACAGCAATTCTTCTTGTTAAAAAATCAGGGTATTCACCATATGGAAAAATGATAGAGATTTCAGATGAGGAAGAGTATTCTGTTAGTTTAGTCAAAACATCTGAAGGAGGAGGAATCGAGTTTGACACTCCAGGATTTGAATTATTTTCATTATTGATTGCGTTTGGAGCGTTATTTATCTTGTACAAAAGGAGGAAAAAATAATGAGAAAACTTAACAATCAAGCAATAGCCGGAATGACCATGTGCATCCTAATATTCATCATGATGTTAGTTGTTGGTGGTGTGCTCATGTGGTGGATTCTGCAAAATTTAGTTAGCATTGGAATCGGATTATTATTCATTGCGGTCCCTATCTTTTTAATGGTGGGCAGTGCAATATTAGTGAAACGCTATCTTATCACGGAGGTGACAAGTTAGAATGATAGAACATATATTATTGTTATTCATATCATTATGCACATTAACCTCAGTTTCTGTTGGAGCATTTGCAACGAATTTCAAAAATCCAGTGATATCCATAATTCTTGGGTTGAAAGGAATGTTTGTAGGTATCATTGTTGGTACCGTTTGGTTGTATGTGACAAAAGGAACTGAAATAACATTATTCTCAATGATACTCCCCATCATCATTTCAACAGTAACATCATACTTGATGGTGGGCCGACTCAAAAAATCATTTAGAAATGAGGATTTTCTCATAGGAAAAAGCGTTCATTCATTAGTTATCCTTGGTGTATTCATCCTTGCATTCATCGTTGCATTTACTTCTATGCCACTTACCTATGATACTATTGCTAATTCACAAGCACTCCCTCTTTCAGAGTTAGACATGGAGATGGAATGGTCAACAGGTCAAAAAGAAGTACAATCAGTTGAAACAGTTACCACTCCACAACAAGTTTACATTGAATCTAATTTCATGGGAAGTGCATCTTCAGTTGGAACATTAGCAGAGCAACCATATAATGGAGCATATTATTCCTTTAATCTTAAATTCCAATCTGATGTACCATGGAATAAACCATATCTTAAAATCGGCGTTTACAAAGATATAGATGGAGATGGGTCAGTGAGTGAAGGTGATATGCTCTGGTCAGATACGAATTATAAGATTTCAACGGATAATTCATTATGGAGAACGAATTGTGTTTGGAAAGACAACCAACCAATGGCTTGTGCTTTTTCATCAGGTGATACATTACTTCCTATTTTTCATGCTGAAAAAATAAATCAAGTTTTTAATGAACAGGAGATTAAATTCCATAATACTCCTGAACAGTTTATTTCATCAAAAGATATGATTAGTTGGGAGTTCAAAGAAGACTGTGAAAGTTGTGGTGGAACAATACAGTTGAAAGAACAACCATTACAATTCGCTGCGTTGTCCAAAGGAGAAGTAACCTCTATTGAAGGAACGATTTATTGCCCATCTCAATCAGTAGGAAATAATTTACTTGTCGTTCAAGCATATGATGCTGAATCAAAGACATTAGACCAGATATATAATGGAGAAGATACGCCAGTGAAGGAAACAATCATTCCTTTTACTGTTACTCAATCTGTTGAACAAGCAACGATTATGGGTATACCACACATGATGGCTGTGGTTATATTAGGGATTTTAGCGTTAGCAGGTATTGTTTTTGCGAAAAAGGAGGGATACCTGTGAAAGACTTATTTGAAAATAATAAGAAATGCCTTGGAGTACCATTAAAATTCTTGTTTATCATGTTTCTTTTACTCTATGTCATTTCACCAGTTGATTTATTACCTGAGGCAGTTCTTGGACCATTAGGTTTACCTGATGACATCATCGCACTATTAACTGCGTTGAAATTGTCAGGCATAGGGGATAACACATGGAAAACATTGAAAGGGGTAACACAATGAACGATGAAAAAACAATAGAATATATCTCATATTATTTCGTATTGAAAGCAGTTCTTGGGTTCATCGGAATCGTGATGTTCTCAACTCAATCATTTTACGCATTACGCGGTGGAGCATTAGACTATATCACTTTTCTTTTTGGAGACACTGGAATCATGCGTTCCATGATGTTTCTTGCATTATTATTAGTTGTATTGAATGCTCTCACAGCATATGGATTACATCGGAGATTTGAATGGGCAAAGATTTTCGCAGTTGTTCTCTGTGCAGTCGATTTATATTCATTCCCTGTTGGAACGATTGCATCACTTATTATTATCGGATTATTATTCACAGCGAAAGATGTTTCATTTAAAAGAATAGATAAGACGAACAAAGTCATTGGATTATGTCTTTTTGCTTTTGCTATCGGTGGTTTGTTGTTCTCATCCGGATTTGCTTCTCAATTATTAGAAGATGAAAGTGATATTCAGGCACAATCAATGCCGGAACTAAAAATCCTTTCAACTAATCTTACCCAACAGGATGAAGAAGTAGAAGTCGTTATATTATTAGATTCCTTAGATGGGAAATCAGGGGCACAAGCACAAAGCGTATTCGTTCAAGATGTTCAAACATTAGGTGGGGAAGTTGTTGATACTACATTTTATTCAGCAAACACAGTAACAACAAAAATCCAATCAGATAAACTTGTTTCCCTTGCATCAAATCCAAAAGTTAAATATATCGTGGAGAATGAAGAGATGTGGTTTGCTCCTGCATCTGTTCAATATGATAACACGGTTCAATTCCTTGATGATAGTTCAGAACTATTAGAAGTAGAAGACTTATGGGAACAGGGGATAACAGGGGAAGATATCGTTGTTGCTGTTGTTGACACGGGAATCAACTCAAACATTGCTCCATTTCAACGAAATGGAAAAAGCATTGTCATCGATAGTTTAGAATTATATGGTGAATATGTGTTTTGGCATGGGACGGCTGTTGCCAGTTGTATTGCATCACAAGACGATGAAAGAAAAGGCATAGCACCAAATGTTGATTTATTGAATGTTGAAGTGTTTATGCCAGGAGGAAGTGCCAGATTGAGCGACATCCTTAAAGGATGGGACTGGGTTGCTAATTGGAAACAGTCTCATGACCGACAAGTTGTCTGCTGTAATTCATTAGGTGCAATTCCTTCAAGAGCAACTGCAGTATTAGATGTTGCGGCTAACAGAATGGTCACAGAGCAGAACATTCCGATGATTGTTGCTTCTGGTAATTATCATCCAAATGTAGCCATGTGTTCACCTGGAACTGCATCTGAAGTGTTAACTGTTGGTGCCGTGAATGATTATATGGATATCGCACCATTTTCATGTAGAGGCGGAAAAAACAAACCTGATGTCGTTGCACCTGGGGTGAACATCAAAATGTTCGATGAACATGGAAATGAAAAAACAGCGAGTGGAACAAGTTTTGCAACGCCATTAACTGCAGGGGCAGTAGCATTAGCAATGCAGAAATATCCCGGATATAGTGCAGACCAGATAACGGAATCATTTAAAACAGGGGCAATTGACCTTGCAGCGCAAGGATATGATGAAACGTATGGATATGGATTAGTGAACACTGAACATTCTATTGATATACTCGGCAGTCAGAAACCAGATGAAGTATACACTTCAGTTGGAAATGAGAACACGGTACCTATTGGGATATTACCGTTGCTTGTCATTGTGGGATTGTTAGTCATCTTTTACCCTGAAATCAAAAAACGGATGTAAAAAATGAAAAAAGAACTTTCACTTTCCTCAAAACTATTACCTGGGATAATAGCATTATTCATCTTATTTGGATATTACATAATTAATGATAATCTGATGGGTTTTTATCCTTGGCTTGGAGAAACGCTTATCATCTATGCGGCATGGTTTTTTTTATTAAGGGTGATTGTGAAAACCATTGTGGAACGAGAATTTGATAAATCATTCTCTATTCCTATCATCATTGGTGTTGTCGCTCTTACTGCAGCAATCGTTCTTTTGAATATGACATGGGAAGATATTTTCCTTCGTATCGTGAATGCAACGATACTCTGGTCATTCATTTACACGATATTTGGTTATGTTAAGGAGAGAGTAAATGAAAGATGAAAGCAAGAATATTTTATCTTTTCTTTTCATCGTTCTATTCATTTTTTTCATATTCATTGTTTGTGTGAATAGTAATTTGATAAGTACATTAAATGAAAACAGAGATTATCTTCAAGTAAAAGTCGGTATTGGGGATAGTATGAAACCTTTTGCTGAAAGTGGAGATGTATTAGTCATTTTATCTAAGGAAAGCCCACATTCGAAGATAACTGTGGGAGACATCATTGTTTTTGAATATGAATCCACATATATAGCCCATCGAGTGATAACTATCATGGATGACCATTATTATGTAAAAGGAGATAATGTGGAAATGCCAGATGGTTTTATTTCTGAAGACCAAATTATTGGAGAGGTCATTGAAATAGTAGGAAAAGATGATTTCATCGGTAAGGCAATTATATCTTCGTACAGATGATAATGTATTCTTTTTGTGCAATCATTATATATATATGGATTCTAATTAAATAATATGAATCGTAGATTGTTTGTATTTTTATGTGTTTTTATTCTTTTATCTATGATTCAATATCCGATGAATGCAGATACTTTTTCTCCGCAGGATACTTGGTTTGATACAGATTGGTCGTATAGAAAGAATATCACTATTTCCAATCCCTTAGATGATTATCAAACAAAGATAACTGTGAGTAAGTCTGATGATACATCTGATGATGTGGATTGCGAGGGAAACTGCAACGACAACTTCAGTGATTTACGTTTCACCTGCTCTAATGGCACACTTGTCCCCTATTGGATTGAAGAAAAAACAGATGGTGATGACTGCACCATTTGGATAAAAAACGAATATAATGATAGCACATTATATATGTATTATAATAACAGTGATGCTACAAGTATGAGCAATGGGACAGATACATTTTTATTCTTTGAAGGATTTGAAGGAGGAAATATAAATCAATGGACTGGAGATACGGGCGCATTATCCACCAATTCCACAAATTCGTTTTCCGGACAATATTCATTAAAGCAAGAGTATGGGAATAATGGAGAACCAGACGCATATCGTACGTTAGATATTGAGGAGAACAAAAGCATTGCAATTGAATATAGATACCGCATGGAAGATTATTTTGGCGATGATAACTACCTACGGTTTGAAGATTCAAACAATAACATCATGATTTATATCAACCATCATCGAGAAGAAGATAAGAGTATTGGAAATAGGCTTGGGCTGGGCACAGCGTACCCAGGATACAAAATTACAAGCAACCAGAATGAATGGCATCATATTATTATCAATGATATTGATACTTCAGCAGGGGAAGCAAGCTACTATTGTTATAACAGTTCAGGAAATTTAGTAGTCAGTAATGAGGGCGAGAATACATATTCAACAGAACAGATAGACCAGATATATATAAGTGCTGGAACAAACACATTTGGAACAAGCCATTATCATGAATTATCATATATTGACAATATAATAATCAGAAAATGGATAGAAAACCCTCCCTCTTTTAGTTTCAGCAGTCAGGAATCATATGCTCCGGCTACAGAGGAGATATCCCTTAATATCAACACTTGGAATCCAAGTATCAACATCAATGAACATGAAAACACAAGTCTTTCTTATTTCACTATTAATAATACAGGTTCTCTTGCAGTTGATATTGAGGTGAATGCTACGAATTCAAATAATTGGACTCTTGCTTCAACACCTGCTCATAATCAATTTAATTTAAGTTACAATAAAGGAAGTGGTTGGAATCCTATTAACTTTACCTCTTCTTTGTTTTATAGTAATCTTGAAATGGGAAGTTCCGTTAGTTTTGGTTTGCAATTGTATATGCCGACAAGTTCATCTACATTAGATACCCAACAAACGATTATTACATTCACAGCTATACCACATAGTGATTGCTCTGAAGCAAAAAGTGAATTGCATACCGCAAATACGGCGAATACTGCATATTATGTTGACTGGAATGAATATACACCGAATCTTTCCGCTCTTTCAGATTATGGATATACTCCCACAAGTTTATCAACTGGATATATTCAATATAACAGAAGTTCAGATGGTAATGAAGCAGGATATTGGGAAGAAACGATAAGACAAACACCTTGTGGTGATGAAACAGAAGCGGGAAGATGGACATGTACAGCCTCAACTGGTTCTATTATATGGAGAAATGATACTGAACTGCAGAATTGGCGTGATTCTTTAGGCATCTAACGAAAAATGTATACGCTTTTGTCATAATCTATATAACCTTCTACTTGTTTTTATGATTGATAACTATGGAAATTGGAGTATTGACCGAAAAACAACCTTGGGCAATGCTTGTCTTTGTTCTGGTGGCAATTAACGCTATTGTTGCGTTAACTTCCATTGCAGGTGTTGAGACTCCTCTCGATGCTCTTGCAACAGAACAATCGGTAGTTCCCATAGAAGAAGATGAAGGAGCGACCCCCGCAGGAGGAGAAATGTCGTCCGCACTGAATGGTGCAGCGATTTTATCGCTTGCCTTGTGGGTATTCGTCTTGTATGGTCTTGCACAAGGTCATACGTGGGCGTGGTGGTTATTGACCTTTAGTGCCATCGTTATGGTAGCAACATCATTGATTGCAATGGTAATGGGCACGGCGGCTATTGGAATTGTCACTTTAGTGGTGAACATTCTGATGCTTGCAGCACTTGTTCATAAACAAACCATTGGTGTCTTCAGACCAAGACTATCAATTATACCTGAAGATGGACTATGGGGAACCGATTAAAAGAACGGCATTTCCAAAAAAAATAAAACTGTGGGGTGAAATAAACACCCCGCTTTGTTTTTTTTAAAGTTATAATCATTAAATATAGTTATTTAATAAATATTTTTTTAATTATAAATATTATTTATGTATACTAAATGTACGATTTCCTTATAAACGTCATACCTTATTTAGAAAGTATAAAGGTGTAAATACTATGAAAAAAATATTAGCGATAGGTATGGCACTTGTCATGTTAGCAATGACTTCAGTGCCATTAAGTGCAGACGATACGGAGACGATTGACATTAACATGACTCCTGGTGGTGTTGTAGATATCATCATCAAAAACAGTACTGATAGTGAATGGAACAGTTGGAGTCCAACTTGTAGTGTTGGAGACAGTTCAACAGCAGATACAGATGGAGATATTAACCCTTATATTGAAAACAATGGAACAGTCAATGTTGAAATAAATGTCAGTGCAGATGATACTACAGATTGGACTATTGGGGATGCTGCAGGCCATGATGTGTTCTCCATAAATTTAACCGGCGGAGATTTGACATTTAGTGGTGGCGATTATTTAGACACAACCGAGCAAGATTTCACAGATACTCTGAATTGTTCAGGAGCCGAAACAGTGGTTGATTTTGACCTCTTATTGACTATGCCAACATCATCAAGCACTAGTGACCCACAGACTACGACTATTACCTTCACTGCAACTGCAAACTAAGAGAAATATTTTTTCTCTTCTCTTCTTTTTTATTTTTTTCATTCAATGTATACGTTTTGTACGATTCTCTTATAAGTCTAAATTTTAATATTAGTTTTATGATTGACGAGCATGGCGGAAATTTAAGAATAAAAAATATCCTACTACCATGCAGGGTTAAATGGAAGGTGCTAAACATGAAAAAAATATTTTCAATAGGTGTTGCATTAGTGATGCTTGTTTCTTTTGCTGCATTACCATCAATCAATGCAGGTACTGAAACAATATCTGTCGTATTGAATTCATCTCCACCGTCTGCAAATATATCGGTTTCACCTCCGGAATATCAGCCACCCTGCCCAATTGCTGGCAGTAATCAAACCACTGGTGGAGTATATAATCTCACAAATGAAGGGCTTGTGCAAGTTGATGTGACGATTAATGCATCAGGTACTGCTGATTGGACACTTGGCGATGCAGGGCATAACCAGTTTAATTTAACATATAATAGTACCTCATCTTGGGTGGCAATCACAAATTCAGCCGAATCTTTTGTGACGAATTTCCCACCGCAAGGTAGTGGAAGTGACCATTGGCAAACCTTTGATTTAGGTGTTGATATGCCAACATCAACGTCAACTGCAGATGTGCAATACACCAACATCACTTTCGTTGCAACGACGACCTAATAAAACGAGCACGGCGGAAAGACAAAACCTTATATTACCGTGCAATATTTACTCTGGAAGGGATAAGGAATTATTCCTTTTTCCCTTTACTATTCCCAGAGGTAAGATGAATGCGATATAAAATAATTGCAATAACATTGATATTATGCATGATAGCGATTCCTGTGTCATCATATTCTATTTCTCCTGCTAAATGGACGATTTATTTAAAAGAAGAATATGAGATGGTGGATGTTTCGTTTCCATTCACGGTTGTGAATGATGAAGATGCTGAAATCACGGTTGCATTGGAACCAATTATGCCTGAGAAACTATATGATGGAAACACAGAAATCCCCCGTCTTGATTGGGTATCTGTTTCTGAACCTTATGTTGTTGTTCCAGCGAATTCTGAAAAAAATGTTGAAATCATCATTCGAATCCCTGAACAGTATACCAATAATGAAGGGGAGGAAACATCGAATTATAATCAATCATATGAAGTCTGGTTTTTAGCAGACCAAACAGAAGGACCGGGTAACATCCAAGTTGATTATAAAGCAAGATGGACAATTCAAACACCTGTTCGTTTTGTTCCATTGAGTGAAAGACCGGGTTATGTCAATCCATTTTTATATGTTGGAATCATCGGTGTTGTAATCGCTGCGATTGGAGTTGTCGTATTCGTCAGAAAAAGAAATAACACCGGAAATTATGAAAAAGACGACATATTTAATTAAAACATTCGGTATTGCATCCATTCTTTTTTTTGTTTCTTTTAGTCCATTTGCTATTGCGGATGAGGAGAACATAAGTGTCGTTTATTCATTTTTTGGTCCGAATTGGGATGTAAATCATAATGGAAAAGCAGATTATATGGATGCATCAATGATTGTTTCTACTTATGGTTCAACAGGTACACCTGATAGAATTCATTTCCGTGAGGATACAGACCGTGATGGTGATGTTGATTATCATGATGCTTCCTATTTTGTATCTCATTATGGTGAACGATGGCTTGTTTTTGAATAATCCTTCTTTTTTTAAAAAAATCAGTTGTTTGTATACGTTTTCGTCAATGATTTTATTAACCTAACTCTTTTTTGTTTAATTATCTATAAACTGAAATTATAGGTGGAAAGAGACAATGAAAAAAATGAAAGCAACTTCAATTGTTATGATGCTGATTATGGCTACGCTGTTGACATTCAGTTTTAATGTTTCAGCAGCAGGACCGAACTACATGGGGTGGACGAACACTACTATGGATGTCACCGTTGGCGACACATTTCTGAATAATGTCTGGTATGATATTAGTCAGGAGATAGATACGGTGGCTCTTGAAGCGAACGAGTCTGATAAATCAATTACGTTCACTCCGGGAATCATTGAATATTCAAGCACGGCTAAAGGAAACATATTTGATAATACAACAATGTATGCGTATCCAGGAACGGGAGATTATGATAATACTGAAGGATGGGTGAACAATTTCCTTTGGAGTTCTACCATCACTGAAAATAACACGAATGATACTGGTTTCAATATTTCATGGGATGCAATATCTTGTGGTGTTGCAACATTAGATATTTGTGCTATTGGTGGAACTGCATTAGGTGGTCCTGACCCAGGTACGGATATTTATCGATATGCAACAGTGAATGTTCATCCGCAAGACCCTGATTCGTTTAGTATTGATGCTGAGAGTGCTGATTGGGTGAATATGTCTTGGGCTTCTGCTGATGGTATTGATAATTATGTTCTTTTTAGAGATAAATCAGGTTTTCCTTCTGATACGACAGGTACTCCATTGTATAATGGAACAGCGTTGTATTATAATGACACTGGTTTAGATATTGAAGATGAGTATTATTATTCTCTTTGGGGTTGGAATGAAACCGCAGGATTTTTTTCACTTACCTATCAGACAGTGTTGAGAGAGTCAGAGAATTCTCTTCCAACATCGTTCACGGCTGATACGACAAATAAAACAATTATTGATTTAAGTTGGGAAGTGGGCGACCCAACCGACCAAATAACGTTACGGCCAAATGCTAAAGGTACAACGAACGACTGGATGGCAAGTGCAGGTCCCACCTACGAATGTGTAGATGAAGAAACTGCAAACGATGATACGGATTATATCTATTCA
>CAZYLG010000019.1:13941-22868 GCA_964648565.1 uncultured Thermoplasmatales archaeon | reverse complement strand
CTATGCTGTTATCATCATCCACATAGATAGTTGATTCTTCAGCACTAGTTGAAATCGGGATTGTTATGCCTATTGATGAAAAGGAGGATACTAAGAGTAAAATCGTTAAAAGGATTGTAACTGATTGTGCTTTCATTTCATAAACTCTCCTACTTAATGAGTATATATCTTATTATATAATAATTTGTTTTATAATTTAATGTTGTTTTACAAAATTTCTGAAAATAATTATGCATCTGTTATTGTTTAAAATTGTTGATGAGAAGGTGAACAGAAACGAACCTATCTATGTCGTCTCTACTTTTGAAACTTTAGAGGAAACTTCACATATAGCCTATATTGAAGAAAAAATTTAAAAAAGAAAAAATGAAAAAGTGAGGATTTTTTTTAACTTTCATATCCTCCAATCATCAAACTTGGATCTCCAAGAAGTGCCCATTGCTGAATCATTTGACGGTCTGCACTAACTGAATTTATATCAAATTCATTCACATAATCAGTTATTCCTGAACTGTGTGCCATACCAACAAACTCTGCTCCTTCTTGACCATAATGGTAGAAGAATCTTGGTAATAACCAACCATCAAGACCGGTTACATAATCTTCTCCACCAATGCCCATACCAAGACCAGTGTTTCCCATAGTAGCAATCGCGCCACCATCTGGATTACTCGTAAGCCACCAACTCCAGCATTCTGGGACCCATTCCATATAAAAGAATTTGAATGGATCTCCAAAGAAATATCCTTTAAGACCATATTCTTTGATGCCTTCAACGATTTTTGATAATGAAACATTGAATTGACTGTTATGACACCCGCCGACCACTATAACCGGAAGTTTTTCCTTGTTATTTAAATCTGGATTTAGGTTTAATGGATCAAAAACATTGAACATTTGCATAATAGTAATTTTTTCCTCTTTTTGGAATGGCGGATGAGTGACAAGACTTGCTGGATTTGCATGACCTGCCATATGAATCAATCCTGCACCATCATTTATCGCGTCTTCAACAACAGATTGTCCTGTAAGCGTTCCAGTGGAAGCCCAAAGTCTTGTAAATGAAAAACCATCCATATGACTGGCAGAAAGATTTGTGTCTATTTCAGCTTCACATCCAGTGTATCTTCCATCGTATGGATACGTATCACCTCCGATGAGAAGCATATGTTTAAACCATGATTCCGCTGCTCTTGTTTCCTCGTAATTAATGATTTTATCGACTAATGTTGTTACTTCCTCTTCAGATCTGCAGGCAAGTCGTCCAACATAGACATCAGGTGCACCATCGAGCTCATCTTTTGAATTTACAAGATTTGACCATTCAGCAAATTTTCCATTGTCATTAGAATCCCAGTCTTCAAAAACAAGAGATCCTTCTACATCTTTGTAAATGTCTGCGTAATATAGATCACTCAGATACGTTTCATCTGCTGAATGAGCATATCGAACGGGTAGATACCAATCGCCGGATTGTCCTTGAATTCCGCCGACAAGCATAACATAGGTTATTCCATTGGTTTCGATTGCATCTTTGATCGCCAATTTGATTTTTTCTTGATTATCAGCGCCATCTGGGTATTCAGTATAAATCTCTTCAATTGTTTTGCCATATGTTTTCATGCCAAAATTGTTTTTATGGTCGATAAGTGGTTGAATTTCCTCTGAGAAAACCTCAGGATAAAGTATCATTAGATCTTGATCATCTGTTGACTGAGGTTGAACAGGTTCAGAGGGTGGATTGTATTGAACATTGATGTCTATTTTTTCAGAATGATAAATAATGTTTTCTACTGGATTATATCGAATTGGATAATAATGGACTGAATAAAATAAGACATGTTCTCCGTCATTTAATCCAACACTTTTCTGTATTTTGTATGAGGTATCTGGATAAAGTGAATCTTTTTGGTAGACTTCTTCGGATATTGGTCTGTTTTCTGGTGGTGTTTGTCCTTCAATGACCGGTTCATTAGCAGGTAATATCAGTGAATCAAGTGTTTGGGTTATTGGTTTTGAAGATTTGATATTAATGTTTGTTATTTTTGAACCTAGCGGTAAAATAAATGTTTTCGTTATCTTAGGTAGAACTGGTTCTCCAGGATTTTGAAGAGTTGAGGTTGCTTCATCTATTGATACTTTTTGATAAGAATCCTCAGTTGATAGATCAAGAGATGATATCTGTATCTGTTGATTTTGTTCTAAAATGTTCATATATTGTTGTTGGTCTACAAATGCAGTTGCGCTAAGGCTGCTTCCAATTAGTACTAAAATGAGTAACAGGATTGATGTTTTATTTATATGTATGCCCCCTATAGCATTTTTATTAATTAATATAAAATATGAGTTTATATAATTTAAACGTTTTCATCATTTTATTGATTTTCTCAAACATTGAGCAGATATTACAACTACATTTTTTTATTTTGGTTGAAAAAACACGTTTTTGATAGTTAATTAATTAACTTTTTAGTTGTTTAAGGATTTTAGATTCGTCATGGAATTTGTACTTTTTGAAAAGGAAGCGCCAATAGGCTGGCTGACATTAAACCGTCCTCAAAAAAGAAATGCACTTTCTTTAGAATTAATGGAAAATATGCTGGATAAGTTAAAGATGATTGCCAAAGATAACGAAGTTAAAGTTGTCGTCATTTGTGGAAATGGTCCCTCTTTTTGTTCAGGACATGATTTAAGAGAACTTGTTGGAGATCATGAAGAATCGTATTATCATGAAATTTTTTCTACCTGTTCGGAATTAATGCAATCTTTTTCAACAATTCCTCAGCCGGTTATTGCCATGGTTCATGGAGCGGCAACAGCTGCAGGGTGTCAACTTGTTGCTTCTTGTGATTTAGCTATTGCTTCTGAAAAAGCAGTGTTTTCAACTCCGGGAGTTAAGATTGGATTGTTTTGTGCAACTCCTATGGTTGCTTTATCTCGTGTGATCGGACGTCGTCAAGCGCTTGATATGCTTTTGACTGGTAGAAATGTGAATGCTACGGAGGCAAAAGAGTTTGGATTGATAAATGAGATTGTTCCTGATGATTTATTATTGTCTGAGACTAAAAAATTTGCGTTATCTCTTGCAAAATATAGTTCGTTCACGATTCAATTTGGCAAAAAAACGTTTTATGATCAGGGCGATTTAGATGAAAAATCTGCTTATGAGATGGCTATTAAATCAATTGTTAAAAATTGTATGCATCCTGATGCTGAGGAAGGAATTAGATCTATGCTTGAGAAGCGAAAGCCTCAGTGGAAAAATGATGAAAAATGTTAGGTATTATCCCATTCATCAAGGTTTGTTTGTTTTTGTGTTTCATTGATCTTCTGAAAATTTTTCCATACTAATTTTACCTTTTGTCCAAATGTTTTCACTTTTAATTCACCAGTTAGTAGCAAAGCGATTGATAAATAAAAAGAAATGTTAAGGATGATTGAAAGTATTCTTTCTTATCTTAATACTTAAAAAGATGTTATGCCATAATTAATGAAAACTTAAGTTTAGGGAATGAACTGAAAATGCAGTATACTCGATTACAGTCTAGATTAACCGAATTGCCTAATGTATGGTCATTGGACAGTAAATATCTTAACATTGAATCTTTTAACTCTTTACAATCATTTCTTTCGAATTCTTCTTACCTTTCCTTAAACAAACAAAAACATGGAAAAAAGCCTCCAGATCAAATTCCCTACCAGCAAAGTGTGTTTCATTTTTTCTTATACTATGCTTACTATCCAAAGATCCCTTTTGCAATTAAAGAAAACAATCAATTATTATTTGGTTCATTTTATGGAAAAAATCATCAGTCAATTGAACTCTCCTTTCCTTATATTCCTGATGGATTACAAGCAATAAATTATTTAGATCATCTTTTTTATCAAACAGAGTTTGGTTCTTTATTAAAAAAAGAAAATATCAATCAGATACTGCTTAGGGATTGTTCAGAGGAACTGGTTAAAGTGATGAGACGAAATACTGAGGATTTTTCTTTTAAGTTAGATTCACTTCGGGAAATATATTATCAAACCTATGACCTTGATCAAACTTTAGATAAAACTGGGAAGAATTTTTCTAACCTTCGTTGGCATCTAAACAAATTTCGTCGAGCAGATCATAAGATCGAAGTAGTAGATTTAGCAGATTATGTTAAACCGGTGATCCATCTGATCGGTTCTTGGAAAAAAGATGCAGTGAAAAGGAGAAGATTTTCTTATGTGAATCTTCGATCAGATAAATTAGCCGCTCGCTTGTTCAGTCAGGTTAGCACCATACTTCAGGATAGCAATCACTCTTCAAATAGCGTATCTGTTTCTGATTGTTTATCTCGAGTTTTAAAAGTTGATGGAAGGATTGCAAGTTTTAATTTTGGATATCCGCTTGGTCTTCTTCAAAAAGAAAACGTGTTTGCACATGCAGTTGGAATTACAAACCTGTCAATTCCGCATCTTGCTGAATATGCACAATATGATTTTTGGAAGATAATCCAGAAAAAAGGATATTCTTTTGTAAATGATGGGCCATCTTGGAGGAATAGTTTGGAATTGTATAAGCAAAAGTTTAGACCAATAGCAAAAAACCGATATTATTATGTAACTCTCAATATATAATTTTTGAAAGATAAATTCATTTAATAATTAAAAATAATGGCAGATAAGCAAGAGGGAAAAGGTGATGGATGCACCCTCTTGGCAGATCCTCCGTATCAATCGTCTGTCTAATTACTACATTGTCCCTCATCCTTTAAATACTCAAGACAAGGGTAACTGAAAGTATTCATTGCAATTTTGTGGTTCAATCCTAATTTTTGTAAAAACAAAATCTTAAAATTAGGTTGAACTATTATTTTCTTAAAATCTATTGGGGTAATTTATGACCAAACGAAGTACTATACTAAAAGCTTCAATTATATTCATCTTAATCTTGTTTCAGCCATTCATACAACCAACGTTAAGCAGTACCTCATCCGAAGATGAGTTACTTGATGGCGGATGGATAATTGAAGAAGGTAATTGTACCATTTTACATGTTTCTGGATCACATTACCAGATGGGATACCAACATGGTTATTTACTCAAAGAAAAAACTCAGCAGAACATTCGCGCCTACTTATCTAATGCTCCCGCGGATCATTCTACCCTTTTATCGATTTGGCAGACGATGGAACCATATATTCCACCACAGTATATTGAAGAAATTCAAGGAATAGCAGATGGAGCAAATTTATCTTATGAAGATATTTGTACAGCTTACACCGTGATTATTTATGGGGATATGGGCTGTTTTGGTTTAAGCTGCTGGGGGAATGCAACAAAAGATGGTGAACTACTTCATGCAAGAAGTTTTGATTTACCAATGGACGTTCAAGATCCTGTAAGTGGACGTTTTGTTCATGAAAATCATGTGCTTGTAGTAAGAGAACCAGATGATGGCATTGCTTCGTTTTCACCTTCAGTAGCAGGTTCAATGCATGGGGGTGGTGGATTCAACCTAAAACAAGTTTCAATTGGAATGCAAGTATGTTGGAGCAAAGATCAATCATTTCATGGAATCCCAGGGATGATTCGCACACAAATGGTGCTTGATAGTGCATATACTGCAACTGATGCAATAAATATTCTAACATCAAATCGAACACTTGGATGGAATTACATTGTTTCAGATGCAAAGACGCAAGAAGGATATGCGGTTGAAACAACTGGAAATCATACATATGTAGGATATGACACTCATCCAGTTGAGGACACATCAGCATTCTGGAGTATTAAAGATATGATTCGTCGAACAAATTTTTTTATTGAACCAACAATCGTTTCAACCCAAAGAGAAAACTATAATCCTTCAACCCTGAAGATGTTTTTTAAATTATTAAAACGAGAAGACTTCTTTTTTGCAATCTGGCAAAGTTATAATGCAGTAAGTAAAGCATTTGAGCAAGACTATGGAACCTACACCTTACCATCCTTAATGACTATGTTTAGAGAATCGTACAAAGGAAACACGAATTTCTTACTTAAATTCATTATTAGTAAAGCTGAAGATACAAGCTTTAATCATGCATGGAACATGTGGATTGTGCAACCAACAACTGGTGATTTCATGGTGTGTTTCGCTGACCATGATAATATTGCTTATGATAAACCAGTTTATTCATATAATACTGCTGATTTCCTTTAAGTATCACTAATTTTTTCCACTTGTTCACTTGGAATAATGATCCCATTTTGAGAGACAAAATTATAAAATGATTCATAGGTTTTATTCGTACAAACCGTTTGACTATCACCTACAATGATAAGTTTACGTCGAGCACGAGTAATGCTTACATTCAATCTCCTTAGATCTTTTAAAAAACCAATGTTTCCTTTTTGATTACTTCGCGTTAATGAAACAAGGACCAGTTCTTTTTCCCGACCTTGAAATCCATCAACGGTATCAACTTCAAGATATTCTGAATCAATCAACGAATGTAATAACTTCTTTTGATCATAATAAGGAGTAATTACGCCAATATCTATCGAATCGATTCCTAATCTAATGAAGCGGTCCACTATTTTTTTAATCAATTTTGCTTCAGCTAAATTTTCTTTTGAACTCGAACCAAATCTTGATCGTTCACCCAGATTATTTTTTTTAGTATCAATCCAAATAAGTGGCTCGTCCGGGTCACATATTTCAAAAGGTTTCAAATCCAGGTGTATTTCACCAACACTATCTGAAAATAACTCTTGTAAGGTATGATGTTTTACTGAGTCATCTGCTTTTAATCTTTTATCATAAAACTGTTGATTAGAAAAACCCATGATTTTTTCATTCATCCGATATTGCACGGTTAATAAAGATTTTATTTTTTCACCGTATAATGCAATAATTCGTTCGAACAATGAAATAGAAAAACCCTTTTGTTCAGCTTTTTCATTTAAAATAGTTGGTGGTAACTGTTTGTGATCACCGGCCATTATTACTTTGTCTGCTTTTACGATCGGAATCAAACAAGAAGGCTCACAAGATTGAGTGGCTTCATCGATCACACAGAGATCAAAACGATGATTCGCCAATACTTCAGAACCTGCAGATGAATTGGTTGAACATACCACCTCTGCAGAATCAATTAATTCCTGAACAGCTTGATTTTCCAATGCATCGATTTCTATAAATAACTCATTTATTTTGTCTTGATACTCAATTGAGTTTGCCATCTCTTTGATTTTAGTAGGAGAGATTCCACGTGAGCCTTTATCTTTTGAAGCCAATTGTTTAATTTGACCGTTACTCAATCCCCGACGCCAGCGCCCACTTGGAAATGTGAACTGATCTTGTTTCTCCTTAAGATCATAAGCTTTTTGTCTTATCTGTTGAGCTTTTTGAAAGATATCATTTTGTTCAAGTAGATAGTCTAGTGAATGTTTTCTTAATAATGGATTAACTCTTGCAGGATGACCAATACGGACTACACGTCTTTTTTGTTTCACTAGTTTTTCAACAAGATTATCAACTGCAGTATTTGAATCAGCACAGGCAAGCACCGTTTGATTTTTCTCAATTGTTTTTTCTATTACTTCAACACAAGTAATCGTTTTACCCGTTCCTGGAGGTCCATGGATAAGGTGAAATAACGAAGCAGATAAACAATTTTTTACCGTTTGTTTCTGACTTTGATTCAATTGCTTGTTAAAAAATGAAAAAATTTCTGATTCATCGTTTTCAGTAATTGATTTCGTTTTAGATAATAATGAAGCCGTTAAATGAGTATTTTTAACTTGATCATGAACCACATATTTTATTGCTTGCAGCATTCGCTTAAAGGTGACATCATTTACATACAAATCCAGGCGAACTCGTTTATTAAACACCCACTTTGGTGGTTTTTCATTAAATGATACTAATAGGGAATACCCTGTTTTTTCAATCACGGTACCGTAAGGATTTTGATCTGAAAGAGGATCATGTTTTGATATTCTAACCAGATCTCCCACAGATATTTCAGTATCTGGCATCCCTTGTTTTCTTACAAACTTCACTAAGAACGTTCCACCATAACCTGTTCCATCATCTCGTGCGCTGGAGTTTAAGATTGCTCTTCCTCGTTTTTCACGTTCTTTTCCTGAAAGTTTTTTTATTTCTTGTTCATGACGTCGCATTTCTTCATTTCTTTCAAGCTGAACTAATTCTGAAAAATACTGTTCATAGGTTTCTTTATCAGATTCAACCGTTGAAATCGTGGAGATATCGCCCGGTTGAACTATTGTTAAATCATCTGTTCCCTGCATAATAGTAGCGTTTTCATGATGGCATATAATATAAATTCTTGGATGCACGTAGATACATAATGAAAAAATCAATTCTTGTCTATAGAAATGAATTCTGGAGGAATAAAATCCGATACAATCACATTTTCTGTCGCTCTTTCAAATTGAATATCATTCATTCTTGCTTGTTTGACATCAATCTGTAAAATAACTGGCTGTTTACTATGTCGTTTACCGACACGAATAGCTTCTTTTTTAGAGGTTGATAAATGAACTTTGTTCCGACCTTTTGGTTTCAATCCTTCTTTTAAAATGTTCTTTGCAGATTTCTCTGATGTTCCATGATATAATACATCAATTTCTGAATTTTTATCTAATTGAATGGTGACAGGGATGCTATGACCATATAATGCTCGAATCTGATTGTTTTTGATTTGAAATCGTTTATTTCCACGTTCTGTTACCTCTTCAAGGTATTCTTTGTTTACATCTGGAAATTTCTTTTGGACTTTGGATAAGATATCTGGAATTGGAACAAAACCGTCATCTGACATTTTTAGATTTGCTGGATGGTGTCTTAACAAATAAGATAAATATTTACTCACCGCTATTTGTTCTTTCATATCTTTAAATCCATACGTTTTTAATTTTTTATGTATTCTCATCTTTTAAAA
>CAZYLG010000019.1:0-13931 GCA_964648565.1 uncultured Thermoplasmatales archaeon | reverse complement strand
CTTGATTTAGCTGCAAAAGTAAAAAATCCAACTGGATTTTGTGCAATCGAGGATCAGAATACAATCGTTAAAACCCTTTTTTCAGTAAAAGACATTAACGATATGATTAATCAATATAAGCCAAGTGTTATTGCAATTGATGCCCCAATTATCAAAGGAGACTCTCTCGTAAGAAAAGCAGATCGATTAATGAAAAAATATGGTGCAATGCCACTGACGATGCCTTCGATGAGATTATTAGCTCAACGAGGAACGAAGGTAGCAAGAAAGTTCGAAGAATTAGGGTATGAAGTAATCGAAGTTTTTCCAACGGGAACTGCTAAAATTTTAGGTTTTTATGAAAAAAATTACAGAAAATCTATTCAACATTTAAACATGCAAAATGTTTTTAACAATAAACATGAGTATGATGCATATCTATGCAGTTTAACCGCAAAATTGCATTATTATGGAGGAACCAAGGAAGTTGGAGATGAACAAGGTACAATAGTAGTACCACTACCTCCTTGTTAATTCATCTTGGTCGAAGGCAAGATAAAATGGTGAATATTAAAATTGGAACCTGTGGATATGGTTTTTACCAACCACCAAAAAACTGGAAGGAAACATACAAAAATAAATTACAAGCATTTAGCAATGATTTTAAGACACTAGAGTTAAATCGAACGTTTTACAAACTTCCAATGGTGAAAACCGTTACACGCTGGCAAAAAGAGGTAGCAAAAGATTTTGAATTTACCTTAAAATCTTGGCAGGCAATTACGCATCCTATCACTAGTCCAACTTGGAAAAATAAAGAAAAACTCAGTTCTTCCCAACGTGAACAGTTCGGTTATTTTAATCCAAGTGAAGAAGTATTTGATGCATGGGATGAAGTTAGAAAACGTGCTGAAGCATTACATGCGAATATCGTAGTGTTTCAAACACCAAATAGTTTTAATCATTCAAAAGAACACAAAGAAAACCTCTATGAATTTTTCACTCATATCAAACGAAAAAGTATCAATCTTGCTTGGGAACCCCGAGGGAATTGGAATGATTGCCCTTCTGAACTAGCGGAGATTTGTGAAGATCTCAACCTTATTCATGTCGTTGATATAATGCGAAGGAAACCAGTATCAACACATTCTACGTGTTACATTCGATTGCATGGATTAAACAAAAAAGAGTATGATTACAATTATGATTATTCAAAACAAGAATTGAACAAGTTAGCAGAAAAATTACGTGATTTATCACAAACCTATGATGCGATTTATTGTATGTTCAATAATTATGAAATGTATTCGAATGCAAAGCAATTAAGAAAAATTCTTGCCTAAAAACGGATTTTTTGATGATTATGTATGATCCAATTGAGCTATCTCAAACGGTAAAAAACATTGTCACTAATGGAAATAAGAAAAAATATTATCGATTTCGTCCCACTCGTTTTTATGGAGGAATTTCCACTGCTGATACTGTTGGATGTAATCTTCGATGTGTGTTTTGTTGGTCATCTAACAGTGTATGGAATGCAAAACAGACTGGTTCATTTTATAGTCCTGAGGAAGTAGCTTTGAACCTTCAAGATATCGCGGATAAAAAAGGTCACTCTCAATTGCGTGTTTCTGGTGGCGAACCAACAATTGGTAAATCTCATCTTTTAGAAGTTCTAACCCATCTTGATTCCCGATTTTTATTTATCCTTGAAACTAATGGTTTGCTAATAGGATATGACAAGGAGTATGCTATGGATTTATCCTGTTTTCCTCATATTCATGTCCGTGTTTGTTTAAAGGGATGCACAAAAGAAGAATTTTCTTTACTTACTGGAGCTGAAGAAAAGGGTTTTGAGTATCAACTACAATCCTTAATAAACTTAAAAAAAGCACAAGTACGGTTTTCTATTGCTGTTGCTTCACCAAAGAAAGATAAACGAGCATTGTATCAACAATTACAATCACTTGGTTTTGGAACGGTTATGATGGAAGAAGAGCCACTTAAACTGTATCCGCATGTTAAAAAGCGTCTTCAAAAACAAGGATTACTTGATTTATTTCAGGATTAAAAGTTGATGGAGATGATAAGTAATGTCTAAGATAAAAGGACTTTCAGCTGAACGAATAGCGACTCGATTGTTAGAAAGTCAGGGATATCATATTCTTTCCACTAATTTTGATATTATGGATGATAATGAAAAAGTTGCTGAAATTGATATTATCGCTGAAGATGATGAGAACACTTATGCTGTTGAAGTCAAAGCAGGATCGGGTGATGTAAATGCTATCAGGCAAGCATTTGGAAATGCGAAATTAGCCGGGTATAAACCAATGCTTGTGTGCAAAGGATTAAGTGATGAGTCAGCAAAAATTGCAGCTGAAAAACTTAGTGTTACTATAATAGAATTAAGCAAATATCATTTATTATTAGAACCTGAAGAATTAGAACACATTGTCAAAAAATGTGTAGAAGAAGTCTTTGAAACCCATGGTTTTATTCCCTACACTGTGGAATTACAAGAAAAAGATAAAAAACTGTTAGAACTCATTTCAACATCTTCTCGTTTTAAGGAAGTTGCTGACACTTTAACTATTTCAGAAAAATCTCTGGGAAAAGAAATTAAAGGTCTTACCAACCGAGGCATTCTTCCAAAACGATCTTTGAGCTTCCGTGATCTAAAACAGTGTGCTGCATCAGTGTTAAGTCGCCACGTCCTTTTTGAAAAACTTAATCGAATAGAACAATTACTTTCTCAGCAGCAAGACTGAATCATTTGTTTAACTTCCTTTTTTCAACGATTCCTAATCGAAGCACGAAATAGGTGATAATGGTTGCACTAATCGGTAATAGATAATTACCTAGTCCGATCATCAACCCGATTGCAGCAACAACCCAAAGACAAGCTGCAGTGGTCAATCCTCGAACGTCACCTTTGCCTGCAATAATACTACCAGCTCCAATGAAACTGATACCAGCAACAATACCTGCGGCGATTCGAGTAGCATCAATAACTCCTATGCAATCACCCGGTAAAAGATAAAATGATGAAATAGTAAATAAGCAGGCACCCATGCATACGAAAATATGCGTTCGTAAACCCGCAGGTTTATTGGTTACTTCTCGTTCATAACCAATTAATCCTCCAAGAGCAACAGAAAGTAAAATACGAATGATTAATTCAACATCTAACCAGGTGAATGGTAAATCCATAGTATCCTATAGCCTCGTTTAAAACAAGTATTATCGTTATTTTTTAAATACTCATCGTAAAAAAAACACAAAATCAAATAAAATTCAACTTTAGTCCAAACGTATTTAGCGATATTTTTTACGGTATATTTTTAACAGATTATATCATCAAGTACTTGTTCGAACATATCTAACGTATGATTATCATACAATACAAATTGAACTAATAGCATAGAATCTTCTTTTTGTAAAAATGAAATAACGGTTTCTAAAGCGGTACGAGATGCATCTTTAAGAGGATATCCGAACGCGCCAGCACTAATCGCAGGAAAAGAAATGCTGTTTAGATCGTAGTCTAACGCAAGTTTCAAACTGTTCCTATAACTAGATGCAAGATGAGTTTCATCATGTTTAGATCCCGAATAAACTGGTCCAACTGTATGAATTACAAATTTTGCTTTTAGATTGTATCCTTTTGTTATCTTTGCTTCACCTGTCTTACAACCATTCAATGTTTTACATTCCTCCCAAAGTTTTGGTCCGGCTGCTCGATGAATCGCACCAGCCACTCCGCCGCCTGCAGCAAGCCGAGTGTTTGCAGCATTGACAATAGCATCAGTTGATTGGTTGGAAATATCTCCCTGTACAAGTCTTATGTTAGAATTCCCTATCTTTTTTTCTTTCATCGCTGAGTTGAAATTTAATAATTACTGATTTATAAATAATTGTATCATTTCTTCATTGTTGGTACATTATATGTCACATCGATCTGAATTTCATAAGAATTAGATGAATCATCAATCGACATTAAGCCGAGACCGAATTTTGGATAGTAATCGCCGCATTCGACTAGTTCTACCTCAACATTGCCATTTCCCCATTGAATGATATCTTGCATTTCCGTATCATAAGAGAGAGGAATCCTGCTAGCACCATCATACTCGTTTACTTCACTCGATTGAATGATCTCGGAATCATTGATCATTAATTTCATTGAAAATGTATCTTCTGTGTTTTCAAATCGTCTGATTCTTCTAATATCTGGTTCATCTTCCCATCGTAAATCAAGATCAACGGAGAGAATATATCCTCCTTCAGGTGTTAATATATCCCAAGATACGCTTTTTCCCTCCACTAAATTACCTTGAAATGAAAATTGTTCGCTAACTACTTTCCATATCTTTTCATCTTCTTCATTGATGAGATCCTCTTCTTCAGCAAGGACTCCGCGATAAATGGGATCTGCTCCGAAGGACAATCCAAGAATTAAAACAAGCGGAATAAAAAAAAGTGGAATGTTCGGAAGGATTTTGGAATTGATACGAGTTCTAAGAATATTAAAAAGACCGTTACTCCATGATTTCGCTTTTTTCTTTGAGTTATAATGTTTATCGTAATGTAAGAATGCAGACGCAGAAATCAAACCAATGCTTGCAATAATTCCCCAGAATAATCTTCCCATTCCCATTCCTTCTGCAATAGTATAATACAAGAAACCGCCAGCTATAGGAGCAGTTACACCAGCTATTGCAAGGGGTAAAAAAGAATAACCCATGTAAATCGATCGTTTTTCATCAGGTGGAATTTTAGAAACATAACTGAGAAATGCTGGATATGATACCAACTCTCCAAATGATAAAACGATAAGACCAAATAAAAAAAGCACAGGATTCATGGAAAAACCTGCGATTATAAATCCTAAGGAGATAATGATGATGCCAGCGATAAGTAATTTGAGTGAGTTAATGTTTCGGTCCTTAATGATATATGCCCATACTTGTCCCAACGTTATAATTGTTCCTGGATTAAGAGCTGCAATTATTGGAATGAACCAAGTGGGTAATATATTAAAATCAGTCATAAACACTGGCATGAACGGTTTTCTTGTGTAAAGCATAAACCAGCATCCGGAAAAAATGAGTAAGACGATAACAAACTTTCGATCTTCAAGGATGACTTTCAAATTTTTAACTGCTTTAAATGCTGATATTGAAGGATCAGGTTTAACTGGATTTTTGTACGCTAATAGAATAATGAGAAAACTACCGATGATAAAAGATGCCATGAGGAAGAACACGCCACCATATCCTTCAGGAACAAAAAGAAAAGTAAGACTAAGAGGAATAAGAAAGGCACCAAAGTTTATCACCCAGTAATACACATTGAATGCGTAATCTCTGTTCTTTTCATCTGATGAATGTGAAATTGAAGCAGCAATGAGTGCTTTTTCAAAACCAGAACCAGTTCCCATAATCACCACAGCTAGAGCAATCAAAGCTAATGAATATCCAAATCCTAAAACAACATAACCAATGGCAAGGGTCACATAAGAAAATAAGAGGAGTTTTTTGAATCCGTATTTACTAGCTAAAGCAGTAGAGATAAGTGGCAGGAAGTTTATCATTCCCATGGAAATACCAGTTAGTATCCCCACCGTCCAACTTTCAAGACCAACATTATAAATTAAATGATAAGAAAAAACAGCGAGCATTCCATAATATGCACCTCTTTCAAAAAGATTAGATGCATTCACAGCCCAGAATTCTTGAGGTAATTTGCTTTTTTTCTTTCTACTCATGATGTATCTTCCTGTCTATTGAACGATGCAAAAGGCAGGAGGTTTATGTTTGTCCCCTAATTGCAGTATATAACATTCGTTAAGATAATATTTATTTGTTTCTATTAAAAATGTCTAATTCATTGTTCACTTAGTGAGGAGACCAAGAAATTTATTATTTCATCCATAATAATCTTTATCTAGTTTGCCACTCTTTTGTATGTTTCATGGAGCCTTCCCGGCGTTTCACTCGATTAATAGAACGATTTTTTCCTTATCGGTTTAAGCTTGCAAAATTAACACATGTTCCCATCGTTCGTTGGGTAATCACTCGGATGGTGTTTGATAAAAATGATCTTACGTATCTTACAAAAGATAAGATTGTTGAAGTCCAATTGAACAAGGAAATTGAACCTGTGGATAACATCGCCGTTCCTTCAAAAGTCGTTGAACATTTTATTGAAGAATCAAGTTACCGTTTTATCATGGATTTTTGTATTTGCCGGGAATCAATGCAATGCAAGAATTATCCGATTGATCTTGGTTGTTTGTTCATGGGTGAAGCAGCACGAAAAATTCCATCTGAACTAGGAAGATCTGCAACAAAAGAAGAAGCACTTGCTCATGTGAACCGATGCCGTGAAGAGGGCCTTGTTCATCTGATTGGAAGAGATAAACTTGATGAAACATGGCTTGGAGTTGGATCAAAGATACCATTAGTAACTGTTTGTAATTGTTGTGAATGTTGTTGCTTGTGGCGGATGCGACCATATCTTAATGATACACTTTCTTCGACCATAAAACGCATGCCTGGAATTGAAATTAAGGTTAATGATAATTGTACTGGTTGTGGTATTTGTACGCAGGATGTTTGTTTTATTGATAACATTAAAATTGAAGATGGCGTAGCAGTGATCGGCGATGATTGTGTGGTTTGTGGTCGTTGTGCTGAAAAATGTCCGCATGATGCCATTGAGATCATCATCAAAGATACGGATTTCATCAATAAGACCATTGAACGTGTCAAAAAAGCAACGAATTGAACTTTTTTCACCATGCATTGTTTTCCTAATGCTTAGAAGAATGGGTTGATTGGTTTTGTTTTAGTATGAAAATATTCTCTGAGCATGAACATAACCGTTGTTTGCTGATAGGAAATCCGTGTCCATTCATTGCCAAAAAACACAAGACCGGTATCGTTTAACAAGGTCATTGACGCTAATGCTCCAGGAGCGTTTCCCAAATGTCCTTGCATTCCTTTCTGATAGGTTTGATTTTCATCAGGCCAAACAATCCAACCATATCCGTAATTTCTGTTGTCTTTGTAAATGTCATAACTAGGAAGAGATGAGAATTGAACAGTATGCATTTCTTCAACAGTTTCAGATTTAAGGATTTGAGCGCCATTGTAAAAACCTTTTTGCATATGCATCTTTAAAAAATGACAGGTGTCTTCAACGGTGGTATACATTCCTCCAGAGCCATCATTATGAACTTCATAATATGGAATGGGAACATAGATGCCCAGTAAATGTATGTAAAACGTAGTGAGTTGGTCAAAGTTTATTTCATTTAATCGTAGGGTGGTATTATGCATTTGTAATGGTTCGAAGATATATTGTTGGTAATAATCTTCATAGCTCATTTCAGATACGCGTTCGACGATGTAGCCGAGAAGATCATATCCAAGTGAGGTGTAATAGATGCCTTCTCCGGGTGGATAATCATTCCAGTTATCTGCATGATAAAAACGATTGCCAGGTGTTAGATAGTATTCATACCAATCCAGAGGATAGTGAAAGAAAGAAAAATACAGAAATGTTCTCCATAAGATATTGGTAAACCCTGCAGTGTGTGTTAGCAACATTCGGACAGTAATAGGAATGTCTGGATAATCGGGGTGTCTGATTGGGAATGGAAGATACTTGTTGATATCCTCGTCAAGATCGATTTTTCCTTGTTCCCAAAGTTGCATGATTGCTGTTGCTGTCACTGTTTTGGTAAGTGATGCTGCAAGAAAAACCGTGTTTTTGGTAGGTGGATTACCCGTGTTTCTTTTTGTTTCACCGAACATGTATGTTTCTATTGATCTATCTTTGTTAATGATGCCAACGGCAAAGCCGGGCATATTTGCGATAGTAAGTAATCGATTCACGTATTTTTTATCAGGAAATGAATCGGTTTGAGTTGTATTGAATGTGTTTTTTTGTTCTTCTGCACTTATGAAATAAATTGGGATGAGATTGGAGAAAAGAATCATGAAAAGAATACTCATTACTGCTACTTGATGAGTGTTTTTACCTAATGGATTCATTTGGATCACTACATATAGAGAATAGAACAATGGTTATTATCATATTACTATTATAAAACACTTTTTAACTTAGGAGGTCTGCTTTTTGTTAAACGTAGATCCCATAAGATATGATCCGATCCCAATCATCCAAAACAAGATGGGATAAGCGACGAATCGTTCTGTTCCTCCTTTTCCAAGATATGGAATGAATAATTCATTGAAAAATAAAAAAAATAATGCAATTACTCCCAAAACTAAGAAAACAAGGTTAATGGGAAATCGAGTGAATCTATATGATAGAATTGCTCCTATGCCGCCAGCGGTAAATAAGATGAATGCAAAAATTGAATGCCATGGTGTGATATTTCCAGGAAAAATTCCAACGCCAACAACTCCGATTCCTAAGACTCCTAAGGGCACAGTGAGTAAGAGGTTTTGAGATTCTAATTGGAGTAAAAAGGTTGCACATAAGATTATGATTCCTGTGAGGAGCATGGTGGTATTAAATATATTGGCCGAGGGTTGTTTGATAATACTATTTGGTGGTTTTGTTGCCCCTAGATCACTGATTTCATTTTCTCGGGTTGTGTATGGATCATCTAATGGGTAATAGCTTTCTGCAGTGATGATTCCCATAAAGATGATGATTCCTGCGATGAAAAGTAAAACGCCAGCAAGATTTTTTTGATTCTTCATAATGAAATTGGTTTTTTTCTTCATTTTCGCTATTAATAAAAGATGATAATTCAAATAGTTTGTTATACTATGATTGCTATATAAAAAATAGTAAAATTAGGGCTGTTTTGTTTGAATATAAGATTCAGAGGTGAATATGGATGAAAAAAGCACCAGAGTTTTTAGAAATGTTAGAAGAAAAAGATGCTGAATTTACCCATCATATCAAAGCGAATCTAAGAAATAATCATGAAGATGGCGCGTTACCTGCGAAAGTTAAATTGTTAATGGCCATGGCCTTAGATGCAGCACATGGTGACCGGGAAGGGGTAAATCAGTTGTCTAAAAGAGCGTATGAAGCGGGTGCAACAGAAAAAGAAATGCTTGAAACTGCTGAAGTGGTTGGAACCACCTGTGGACTTCAAGGACTGTACATTGCATTAAAAGGACTAGAGGTTTTTTCTAATAAATAGGATAATATTTTTTTCCTTACAATTTAATTTTCAGTATGAACGTACTATTTTCTTAATTATTTCTCTTTTATTTGATTATTTACAGTTTTTAAACAGGCTATTTATTCAATAAACTTATAAACAAGAATCAGTATAATTTAAGAGTAAGGTGAGAAAATATATGGTCGAAGAAAAAATTGGAGTTGTGACGCATTTTTTCAACCACATTAATGTTGCCGCTATCAAAATAACTCATGGTGAACTCAATGTGGGAGACACCATTCATATCAAAGGAGCTCATACGAATTTTTCACAACCCGTAAACAGCATGGAAATAGACCAAGAATCAATTGAAAAAGCAACACCGGGTGATGAGATCGGCATGAAAGTGAAAAAACGAGTTCGAGAGCACGATGAGGTCTTTAAAGAATGAAAAATAAATTTACTATTTTCATCTGGAACATTTCATTCACTACGTTGCAAATTTCTCTTTTTAACCTAATCCTATGGTTTCAATAAGTAATGCTGAAAGAAACATAAGTAGAAAGAAGGTAATCATCAATGCTAATGTTTTTGAATAACCTGTTATAGTTAACTCTTTTTGTTTATCCATTTTTTTAATGATTGGATAGAGTTTAACGAAAAACGTTGATGTTGTCAACAGTAACACGGTTACTGCTCCTAATTGAGTCAGCCAACTTCCAGTTAGAATGATAACAAGAATTAATCCGACAAAGATTAGTTTCGTTCCTGCTAACCAAAAGACAAGATACCGAAGTAACGCATGAACTGCTTTGTTTTCTTTTGATTCTTCCCATGCTTTGAATATGCCAACACCATTGCCATATTGAACTTCTGGCTTGCCATAAAGCATGATGATATTTAACAGTTCAATGCAGGAAAAGATACCTAACACGATCATAAGTAAATTCATAAGATTCTCCTCAGTTTGATTTTAACATCAATCTTTCAAAGATAACATATCCTATTAAAAAAGATTATTTTTTTATGAGAGATTATACTACCTGTTTCCAAGAGATCTAAAGGTGATACTAATGAACGTTTCTATTCGACCATCTAAAAAAAGGATTATCCGGAAATCATAACTATTTTAAATCAAGCAATTGTAAATCAACCAACTACCGGATTTCTCACTCCGTTTACGGTATCAGATCGCAAGGAATAGTTTGAAGAACACACTCTAAAAACATATCCATTATTAATCGCTGAATTAAACGATCAGATCATTGGATGAATCAGTATCAGCCCCTATAGAAAAGGAAGAAGCGCATTTACAAAAACAGTTGAAATCAGTTTTTTCGTTCATCAAGAATTCAAAAAACAAGGAATTGGATCGAGGTTATTATCAGAAATGATAACCGTTGCAAAAAAATTAGGATATACTCGCATGATAGCAATACTTCTTGATGAAAAAAACGCGAGCAAAAGACTTCTTGAAAAAAAAGATTTTGAACAATGGGGATTTTTACCCGGAGTAGCATTGATTTCAGAAAAAATTTATGGGCATTTGTATTATGGTATGCAGTTGTAAAAAATCAACTGTTTTCATTTTCTCTTTATCTTAATGTAGCATTTTTTAACAATTATTAAGTGATGAACTTTTTCTCAACCTTATTTTTTTATTTTTTCCAAATCATTATATGAAAACAATTGTTAATCCAAAAAAAAATTCATAGGTGAAAGAGATGAGAATTGGCTTAGATATCATTATACTTATTATAATAACCATAATCATTCTGATCTGGTCATTAATCAAAAGCAAAGAAAAAACAACGATAGGTCTTAAAATAGCGAAAGGAAGATTTTTCGATATTTTCGGCGAACTCTTCGGCATTCTTGCACTTATTGGTCTTTTCTTTTCCCTTGTTCCTAATGAAAGTATAAAAATGGTGTTAGGTGGTCCCAACCCCTTGCTTAGCACAATGTATGGCGCATTGATTGGTACGGTTACTATTATTCCCGCATTTGTGGCTTTTCCTCTTGCTAGTTCATTAATAAACACTGGATCTTATGTATTTGCAGTTGCTGCATTCATCACAACACTGACAATGGTTGGTTTTTTTACAGCTCCCATAGAGATTCGGTATTTTGGAAAAAAATTCACCTTAATTCGGAACTTGATTAGTTTTCTGGTTGCAATTTTTATTGCAATTGGTATGGGGTTGATACTGTGAACCTCCGAAATATCCTAAAGAAAAATAAGATGCTTTTCATCGCTGCAATAGCCTATCTTATTGTTCTCATCTATGATGTTGATATCTTTTTCGATGCAACAAATGGAACTTGGGCGTACATTCAAGAAATGATTCAGATTCTTCCAGCTGTCTTTATCATAACAGGGTTAATCGACGTCTGGGTTTCAAAAAAAACCATTATGAAATATTTAGGAACAGAATCAAAAATAAAGGGAAAACTGGGCGCACTTCTAATTGGATCTTGTTCAGCGGGCCCGATTTATGCAGCATTTCCAATTTGTCATAGTCTTTTAAAAAAAGGTGCAAGCCTTTCTAATATCGTTGTTATCCTTAGCGCTTGGGCAGTCATCAAGATCCCTATGTTATTTGTTGAGATGAAATTTCTTGGCATCCAATTCATGGCAACTCGATATGTTTTCACGGTGCCTGGAGTCTTACTCATTGGTATCGTAACAGAGCGATTCGTGGATGCTAAAGTTATCATTGCTGAATCAGAAAAAACAGAAATAAAGATATTAGAAGACATTCTAGAAAGCCTACCTGGATATAATTGTGGATCATGTGGATATAAGAATTGTGCAAAATATGCAGAAGCAATCATTCAAAATCAAGCAGATTTGAACAAGTGTAAGCCTGGTGGAGATGAAATAAACACTGCGTTAAAAAATATTTTTTCTAAATGATGAGTACTAATATTTGGAATGATGCAGATTGTTATCGATAAAATTTCACGTGAAAAATCTAGTGAGATTTTTACTAAGATTCCAACTTTTTTATACGGAAATACTATATCCTAGATAATCAGTTAAGCAAAAATATACCTTATTTAAAAATCGTAATCAACATCTAACAAATAAACGTGATGAACTCTTATGATAGCAAAAACTGGATCTAACTTTGATATTATCATAATCACGGGTGAATATTATGATGATCATCCATTATCACCTGTAGGAATTATTGCTCGAGTACTTGATGCTAAAGGTTACTCAGTTGGTATTATTGAAAAACCTGAGACAAAAGATCAATTCGTCAGTTTAGGAGAACCAAGTCTTTGTTTTTGTGTTACTGCTGGGTCAATGGATAGTATGCTTCATAATTATACGCCAATGAAAAGAAAACGAAAAGATGATCCATATAATCACGTAACTAAAATGCCGAATCGAGCCATCCTTTTTTATTGTAACAAGATAAAACAATACTTCAAATCAACTCCAATGGTAATTGGTGGCATTGAATCATCATTGAGACGATTTGCTCATTATGATTACTGGGATAACAAAGTACGACGGAGCATTCTTTATGATTCCCGAGCAAATATTCTTGTATATGGAAATGGAGAAAAACAGATCATTGAGATCGCTGAACGATTGAAACAGGGAAAAGATCTTATTGGAATCAAAGGAACCTGCATCATCACTCGTGAAATTGATGAAACCGTCACCGTGCTTCCTAGCATGAAAGAAGTGAAAAATGATGTGAAAAAATTTGCATTGATGCAAAAAGGATTCTGCATTTACAAAAATATTGCTCAAGAATATGAGAATAATTATCTTCTTCAATATCAATATCCAGATTACACAACACAGGATTTTGATTGGATCTATTCCTTACCTTTTACGAGGAAGATGCATCCCCAGTCTTCATTGAAAATGGCGAAGTTTTCAGTAGTAACTCACCGCGGATGCATTGGAAATTGTAATTTTTGCTCACTTTACCTTCACCAGGGAGAAAAGATCATTTCACGATCTGAACAAAACATTCTTAATGAAATACGAAAACTTACCAAACATCCTGATTTCAAAGGATACATTGATGATCTTGGTGGACCAACTGCGAATATGTATGGGATGGATTGTGAAATAAGAAGTTCATGTACAAATCATTGCTTGTCCTGTAAACACTTAGATAAAAGCCATGATCGATTACTCTCTCTTCTAAAGAAAGCACGAAAGATACCTGGTGTGAAAAAAATCTTTGTTCGCAGTGGGATTCGTTATGATCTTGCTTGTGATAATCCTGAATATATCAAAGAAATGGTTGATCATCATATTTCAGGAACCCTTAAAATCGCTCCTGAACATTTCTCTTCAAAGGTAACAGACTTGATGAACAAGGATAATACCTCTTTTGATGAATTCATCTCTTATTTCAATCAGTTCAACAAACAAAAAAAGCAGGATCTCCGGTATTATTTCATGATCGGTCATCCGGGTGATTCCATTGAAGAAGTTCGATTATTACGAGATATGATTAACAAGAAAAAATTAGTTAACATCAATCATTTTCAACTGTTTACTCCTACACCCATGACGAATTCAACATGTATGTACTGGACTGGTTTGAATCCACTGACCATGGAACCAGTAGAAACCATTTGTGATTACAAAACCAAAAAGAAATTGAAACGAATCCTTTTAAACAATAAAAGAAAAAGGAGAAACTAATTCTTAATTATTGTTGAATTCCAAAAGGTTGCGTAAATGTTTTTCCAAAATCATTACCAAAAACAGCTCGGACAAAATTTGAATCAATACTAGAAACATCTAGTGAATCAGTCGATC
>CAZYLG010000018.1:4680-23765 GCA_964648565.1 uncultured Thermoplasmatales archaeon | reverse complement strand
TCATATGATCATCCCATTCAAATGGATCATAACCCCATTTCCATTCCCATTCAATGGGTAATCCATCATTATCATCATCTCGTCCCCGATCGTCAACGGTTGGATCAGTTCCATATCGAACGGTTTCCATCCAACTTGGGATGCCATCGCCATCAGGATCATCTTGAGTGATATCAAACCAAAGTTCACAATCTAGTTCTTGTTCATAGAAACTTCTGTCATCACACCCATTAACTCTTCCGTATCCACTGGGGTCACCGCAAGTATCATCACCAGTCCAATGACCCGTATGTTGATTATAAATCAGATTTATTTCACAAGCACGTTCACTTTCTCCAAATTTAGCTGAAAGATCACAAATTCTATCTTCTGTGATGTCTTCATCTGCTGCATCCCATAATTGAATAGTAATCGGAACTTTTATTTTATCTACAGATACTTGTTTTGTTGCTTGCCAGTTAAGATCATACAAATATTTAGTATTCCAGTACGTGTCACTTTCAAACAATTGATCATCAATCCAGATTTTAATATAGAAATCAGGATCTGTGGTTTTATCAATGATTTTTTCAAAATGAAATTGAAGATCTTTTTTTTCAAGTGATCGAATAGTTTCAATAGTAACTGTAATGGTATTAGTCTCAGTTTGCTGAGTAGCCATCCCTGTGAATGGAAGTATACTAAACAGCAAACATGCAAATAATGCAAAACCAATTTGTTTATTCATGATTTGGCCCCTTAAGATCATTAATTTATGTATTTATATAGGATCTTCCTCTATTAAAATGTTTCAGTTTTACACAACTTTTGTTGATAATAAAAATGAGATGACGAATCCTTAATGATAATGAATGAAAATAATTTTTTTTGCTATTTTTCTTCTTTGGAAATTTTACAACACATGGTTTTATATTATCACTTTCAAAAAAAAGATAGTGAGAGGAAGAAAAAATGTTTAATGAACAAGAATGCAAAACAAAAATTCGTTGTCCTGATTGCAGCAAACCAATGTATGCATTAAAAGGAGCAGTAAGCCCCATTTATATTTGTTCATATTGTGGAGCATCAATCGATCAAAAAACAGTAGAACAACAAAAAGAAAGACAAAATCAAAATAATGCTGATGGTAAACAATCATTGTTACGAAATCTTTTTTCTAAACAATTCATGAATAAATATACTGAATTTAATGATTTCAGTGAATTTATCGACCATTGTGACTTTTTCACCAATTCAATTGGTAACATCTCAAAGGAAGATTTTTGTAATGTTTCAGATCGGAAAATTAATCGATACGTTCGTGAACATACCTGTTTTACAACTTGGGATCAAATGTTTGAAAAAGCAGTGGAATGGTATCTGAAAATGTAACTTATTTTAATCAAGAAAAAAACAGTTACCCCTCTTTTTCTAATGCCAAGTAATTTGACAACAGTAAGCGAATATTTAAATACTGTTTAATCCATAATATTTTTTGGGTTAAATCTTATGCAAAAAGGGGTATTGTTCATTGGAGCTATTTTTGTTGCATTACTCATGATTTCAACAGCAACAGCAGTTCCAACAACGCATAGTAAACCAGTCATGGATGTTATTGACACCATTGAAGAAAAGGAAGAACAAATTCAATCAACTGATGTACTCTCTAAAGGTATCTTTCAACTCATCTGGCAAATCCTAGTAGCACTTTACAATTTGATCATGAAAATTGTTGAGATTGTAGGCATCGTAACTAGTATCATTCAGCTAATTCAAGCATTGATTAACGGAATCTCAACATTAGTTGAAATGATTCAGGAGTTCATTTCATTAATCAATGATATCCTTAATCCAGATGGAATGGCAATCTAAACTAACATGATGTATAATGACTGATCTTTTCCCTCTCTTTTTCTTTTTTTCTCATTCCGTTGAATTTATATGCTAACGAGTATTAAGCCTAGAAGAAAGGTTATGGCTCGTCGGATCAATAAGAAAGCACAACAAAAAATTGCAGATCAACGGATAAAACAATTATTCACTGTTGCCCATTATCAAGTTAAACAAGGAAATTTAAATTATGCAGATAATGCTGTAAGAATCGCTCGAAAAATTGCGATGAAAACAACCAAATCCCTCCCAAAACATTATAAACACCTACTCTGTAAACATTGTCATCATTATTTATATCCGCCCGTAAACTGTCGAATTCGCATTAATAATGGGATGAAAACAATTACCTGTTTTCATTGTCAAAAACACTCCCGTTACCCTTATAAACCACAGAAATAACAGCCGCTATACTTAAATAATGAATGTTTATTACCGATACCTACTTCACACATATATATTATTCATGGAGTATGAAAACATATGACAACGTTATACGATGTTCCCACTAAAGAATTCATTGATGAAGTCGCAAAACGATTAGAAAAACTAGATGCGATTTCATTACCTGAATCAAATATGTATTCAAAAACTAGTGTAGCCCGGCAAAATGAACCAGAACCAGATAACTGGTGGTATGTCCGCTGTGCATCTGTTCTTCGAAAGATTTGCATGGAAAACACTATTGGAACGCAAAAATTACGCGTAGCCTATGGTGGGAGACGTAATCTTGGATCTAAACCATCAAAAGCACGAACTGGTAGTGGATCGATTACCCGCCGTGCCATTCAGCAACTTGAAGCTGCAGGTTACATTAAAAAAATTAAGGGAAAAGGTCGAAGTATCACTCCTCAAGGCCGTCAATTCTTAGATAATGCTGCTAGTGATGTTCTGAAGCAAACCAAAGCTCAGTATCCCGGTTTAGAAAAATATTAAAGAAGGGACTGAATAAAGTATGGATGACGAACTTGAAGAATTAAGAAAAAAAAGACAACAAGAATTGCAACAACAAATAAGTAGTGAAGAATCACAGAAACAACAGGAAGCGCAAAAAAAACAGCATGAAGAACAAAAGAAAGCGATTCTTCGCAGTATAATGACCACAGATGCTAAACAACGTCTGTCTAACATTAAACTTGCTCGTCCTCAAGTTGGTGAGCAAATTGAACAACAATTGATCATGCTTGCGCAAAGTGGGCGTTTACAACAAAAGATAACTGATGCGCAATTGCGTGAATTACTTCGAAAGATAATGCCCAAAAAACGAGATATTAACATTAAAAGAAGGTAATGCCGATGTCAACGCATAAATCATTAGGTAAGAAAAATCGTTTGAATAAAGCTACCAAAAGCAATCGTCGTGTTCCAGCTTGGATCATGATTCGAACTAACCGACGGTTTACCAGACATCCAAAAACACGTCATTGGCGTAGAAACAAGCTTAAAAGATCTTGATTACTATGACTGAAGAAACTGAAAGAATATACGTTATTCCATTAAAAAAGAAGTACTTCCCTGCTTCCAAGGCTGCTCCTAGCGCAGTCAAACGAGTGAAACAATACATTAACCATCATATGAAGGTTGATGAAAGCGATATTTGGATAGATGAATCCTTAAACAATGCAATTTGGAGTAAAGGAAAATATAAAATGCCGGGTAAAATCCGGGTGAAAGCCGTCCGATTTGAAGATGGTGTTGTCGAAGTTTATCTTCCTGAGCTTGAATTTGAAAAATCACGTCGTGAATTGCTTCAAGAAGAGCGAGCAAAGAAAACTCCAATCCTTCGAAAAGAGGAAGTCGAACCTGAAGAAGGAGCTGATGAAGCAGGTACCGATGATTATGAAGTGGTGCCTACTGCTGATGGTGATGTGAAACTGAAAAAGAAGAAACATGAAAAGGAATCAGCAGAGGAAGAATCTGAAGAAGAGGAAGAGGAAACAGAAGAAACTGTTGAGGAAAAAGAACCTGAAGGATCTTCTGAAGTTGAAGAAGAACCAAAGCATTCTGAAGAAAAAGAAGAATCCTCGGAACCAAAAGAATCAAAAGCATCTTCTGAGACCACAACTGAATCTGAAGAAGAAAAGAAGAAAACAGATCAATCCTAATTTCTTTAGGATTGTAAATTTTTTTCCTTTTTTTCGCTTAAAAATCAAAGAATTATTAGTAATTAGGCAGAAGGTTTATTAAGGAGTAGTAACCTATTTTAGTAATGTGAGGACGTTTTTTATGTCGAAAATGGTTGACCATGAAGAGGAACGTATAAAGCAATTGCAAGAACGACGACGAACGATTAATGTTCGAAAAGTAGTTGAACAATTTCAGCAGAAACTTGATGAAAAGGAATAAAAGTGTATTAGAAAAGATTGTCCATGTTTTTTTTGGACTTCTTATTTTTCAATTTTTATAAGGGATAATGTTTTAAAGACTTGGCCTTTGAGTGTTGTACATAAGAAAACAATAGGGTATTGTGATCTTAATTAATTATTATTAATGATGTGGTACTGGTATGAAACAGCCTCGGTTTAATCAGCAATCAAGATTTCAACGCTTGGATTTTCTTGAGAATCCAAATGTTGGTGTGTTCTGCAAAACAACTGATGATATATGTATCATTAGAAAAGCTCTTCCTAAAAAAGTGTTAAAACGAGTTTCTGCAGCATTACAAACCAAGTTTATCGAACTACAAATGGTGGATGCAACTATCGTTGGATCATTATTAGCTTGTAATAAGCATGGTGTAGTCGTTTCAAATATCGTTCGTGAAGAAGAAATAACTGTTTTAGAAGAAAATGGATTTACTGTAGCATCTATTGAAGATAAGTTTAATGCAGTGGGAAATGATATTTTAGTTAATGATGTTGGTGGATTAATTCATCCTCGCATTGAAAATGAAACTATTAAGGTTATCGAGGAAGCATTGCACATTCCGTTGGAGAAGGGAACCATTGCTGGACTTGAAAACATAGGGATGGCCGCAGTTGCTACTAATAAAGGCGTGTTATGTCATCCTAAGGTTTCTGATGAAGAAAAAACAGTCTTAGAAACGATGTTTAAAGTTCCGGTAATGATTGGAACGGTGAATCATGGTGTACCATTGATTGGAAGTGGTCTTGTGGCAAATACAAAAGGTGCAGTGGTTGGTTCACTTACCACGGGTATTGAAATGGGCCGTATCGTTGAAGCCTTACAATTTGATTAAAAAAAGATCATTTTTTTCTCTTCGTATCGTTCCTTCACAAATTCTTTTTTTATTTATACTATATAAATTGTTATTATTTTTTTAAAAAATAGTTTAGAAAAAATTTAAATACCGTATATATATTATAATCATGGGGCCATAATAATGGTTAATAAGGAAGCAAAAAAGAAAAATTCAACCTATAAATTTACACCTAAAGATCGTGAAATTATCGATATATTCAGCGATTTAGGAGTGCCAAAAAACTTAGCCAAGACACTTCTCTATGTCTCTGAAGTTGATGAATGTCGTTCATCAGATATCGAAAAAGGTGCAGGATTACGGCAACCTGAAGTAAGCATTGCTATGCAAGAATTATCTGATCGAGGATGGATCTCAAAACGAAATAAGAAAAAGGAGGGAAAAGGCCGTCCCATCTATATTTATAGCTTACAAACACCGATTTCTGACGTTATGAAACATATCGAAGAAGAAAAAACTGAGGAAATCCAAACTATTCAACAGGATTTAACTGAATTAAAAACACTGCTTAAAAAACGGATTCCAAACTAGTAATCCTTCCCTAATCTATTTTATATACCAAATAATTATTAATGGGGAAAAATTTAAATAATTACCAAATATATAATTATACTATATCGGGGATATGTGAGTATTATGAATATGAAAAAGACACTTGCAATCGGAATAATCGCATTGTTTATCGGATTAAGTTTCACTCCAATAAGTAGTGCACAGGCTCAAATTGAAGAAAAAGACAGAGAAATCCCAATTCAGATCAGTTCACTTACCGCAGATGGACGCATCGCTACACAAACCATTTCATTATCCAAAACTGATCTTTCAGAATTACTTGATATCATGGGTTCATTAAAGAAACCAGGGTTCAAGCCTGGAGATCTACTTGATCGGTTAAAAGATATTTTCGATCGAGACAAAGGATTGTTTGATAATATTGGTTTACTTTCAAAACTTCCAGGGAATCCAATCGTAAGTATTGGAGAAGGCCGACAGATTCTCAGTCGATATCATGGTCGAGTGCAATTAAAGAAACTGGTAAGCATGTGGAACTATCCTGGAGATATCGGAGCAACCGTGATCTGGGGCAATGGGTTAACATCTGTGCCAACACAAGTATTATTGCAGAAACAAATCGGTCTCATGGTCGGTTTCGTTGGTCTTTATATGTACATTCCTCCACTTTTGGAAGATATGAACAGTAAGACCTTTTTTATGGGCACTGCGATGTTTGCTTGGGGACTTTCAGCATAAAAAAGTATGTGCAGAAACCTTCTTTCTTTTTTTCATTTTTTTACCCCCCACCCTTTTTTATTTTTTTAGTTGAATGGTTTTGTAATAGTACTGAACAGTGTTCTAAACGAACAATCAGATCAATCGGCAAATAACGATTATTAAAACGACATATTTATATATGCTGAATGGCAACATTTTGGTTGGTGATAATAATATGGACGACTTCGTTTGTACTCAATGCAAAGCACACTTCTACACCCGAAAAACATCTTGTCCTTTTTGCAGTGGAAGAGTAATACCCATCTTAGATCGATTATACGCATAAAAAAATGTTTAGAACATTATTGCAATCGTTGCAGCAGGAGATCCTCACCTTTCTTAGTAACCAGAATTGATTTCATTCTTCCTTTTAAACTAATAGAAACAAGACCTTTACGTTTTAATTCCGCAACTCGTTTCCCATTCGTCACCTTTGAAATATTAAACTTCTTAGCAACCGAACCATACGATACGATGACATTTTTTTGATTTTGCTCATAAATAAATGATAACATTTGATACAATGATTGTTCCAATGAAACATCTTCAACGGAAGATTCTTCAAACAACGTTAATTCTTCCTTCAGTAAGTTTAATTGTTTTTTTGAAAACACACTCGGATTAATTTGAATGATTAACACGGCTTTTTTTTGAGCAATACGTGACATTAACCGATAAATGAGATGCAGCACACTTTCAAAAGAAGAAATCATCATCAAATAATCAAGACGGTCAATGATTACCATGGCATTTTCCACTGATTCACAATACTCAGACACTTTTTCAAAAACTGATTCATTTGTTGAAACCTGATTTTCATCATCTTTTTGATCATCTAGATACAAAACATCAATATCCATTTGTTTTGTTTTCTGATTAAGTAGATCCGAAGGACCTCGACTAATCAATAAGATAGGACGTTTCTGTAATTTCAAATCAATAATAAAATTTTCAAGATTTGAAACCTCTGTTTTGTATTGTAAATACCCTGAGCCATAAACGATTTCCCCTTTCATCTCCTGAGCCTTAGTTACATCATATCCAACTATCAGAAAACCACGTGATGATTTATGCACAGATGACATTTGAGAACAGGATAAACGAATAATACGATTATTTCCTTCTTTTGATCGGATAATAAGATCTGTTTCACCAGGAGCATACCCTTTACAAATATTTTTCAAATAATCAATTAATATCTGTGGATTAGCAATACATCTAAGATCTGTTACCTTCTTTCCAACAGCTTTAGATGTTGAAATTCCAGTAGTTTTCACTGCAGTTTTATTCCACATGGTCACTTTTTTATCTTCATCTAACGTAAAAATAAACTCTGAAGCACTATTAATCACATTTCGCAAGAAATCATAAACTTCTTTTAATCGTTGTTCAGCTTGTTTTACAAGGGTAATATCTTGCTCAATGACTAAGTACACAGATTCTCCCTTATACTCAATGGGTTCCACATCCAGTAATGCAAAATAGGTCTCACCATTATTTCTTCGGAGTTCAATTTCATAGTTTCGAACTGATCCTTGTTCTTTTACCAATTCTTCAAGATGCTTTCGATCTTTTTTATGTAGATAATGATCTGAAAAATCAAAATTTTCTTTTGTAAAACCTGTAATTTTTTCCATTCCTGAATTCACATCAAGGATCCTACCATTAAAATCCGTAATTCCAATACCGATTGGTGCAGTTTCGATCAAACTCTTATATCGTTTTTCTGATTCAGTTAATCGTTTCAATGCATCTTCCAAGTTTTTTGTCCGATCCTTGACCCGTTCTTCTAAATGCTCTTTTGCTTCACGTAATGAATTCTCCATTTCTTTTCTTTCGGTAATATCCCGAACAATACCCACCGCATGCCATTTACCCTTTAGTTCTATGGAGGATAATGATAATTCAACAGAGAATTCCTCCCCATTTTTTTTCCTTGCCACAAGCTCCTGAGTCTTACCGATAACTGACCCAGATCCCTCTTTACGAAATCGTTTGAAACCCTTAACAACCTCATTAAAATCATATTTTCCTGGCATTAATAACCCATGAACGGTCTCTCCAATAACCTCTTGTTTTTTATATCCAAAGATTCGTTCTGCAGATTTATTCCATAAATTAATTTTTCCTTGTTGATCAATAATAATAATTGCATCTTGAGCAGAAGTAGTAATGGTTCTAAATTTCTCTTCGCTTTCACGAAGTGCATTTTCAACTTGTTTCAAACCCGTGATATCATGAATTATTCCTACCAAGATTTTATTCCCTTTTTTATCTAAATAAGATTTTTTTCGTGTTTCTACGGTATGAATGATGCCATGTTTATCGGTGAATTTTTCTTCATTAATATTTTCAATTCCAGTTTTGAATGCTTCTTCATCTTTATCCCAAAAAACATCGGCTTCTTTTTTAGGAAAGAATTCATAATCTGATTTACCTATTAATTCATCTCGAGCATAACCCATAAATTCACAGTAGGCATCATTTAAAAGAATCCATTTATGATCTCTGTCTTTGACAAAAACCGGGTCGCCAATAGTGTTTATAATATTGTCTAAGTAATCTTGATTATATTCTAATTCTTTTTGAATTTGTTTTTGTTTTGTAATATCTCTAGATATAATCTGAAGATTTCTAAATCCCCGATCATTTTTTAATGGAACAAAAATGTTTTGAAAATACTGACTTCCTCGTTGGTCTTCAAATAATTGACTCTTATTTTCTTTTAATACTTTTAGCCCTAACTCATATCTTTCTTCATAAACATCTGGTGGAAGAAGTGATTTCCAATCTTTACCTACTAACTGTTCTTTTTCTACATTAAAATTCTTTGCCATGGCAGGATTAACGGTGATTATTTTTTCGGTTTCACCATCAACTTCTGCGATGGCATCTGGCGACGAATCGATAAGTCGGTGATATTTTTGTTCAACTAATCTAATATCCGTGATATCTTGAGCAATGACGAAAAGATGATACTTACCATCAGGTAACTCAAGGGGAACAAAAATGGTATAAAAATACCGACCATCTCTTTGATCTGTGTATTGAATTATTTGATTTTTCTTAATCGCTGTTTTTGCAATATTTAAGCGTTGTTCAAATGTTTCTTCTGATAAAAATTCTTCAGGTTTTTTTCCAATTAATTTATCGGCTGGAATACCAATACTTTTTGCAAATGCTTTGTTCACATAAGTAATAGAAAGATTTTCTGCATCTAGTTCTGCGGCAAGGAGTGGTGCTGAATCTAATAATTTTTCGAATTTTTGTTGAGTAAATATTTCATCGGTAATTTCGTTGATAAAATTAACAGTAGCCGGTTTATCCTCCCAGATAAATTTTGCTGCATGGATTTGTACCCAGTGAATATGTCCAGATTTATCAACAGTTCTAAATATGTATTCTTCAGGTACTGATCTTCCTTTTAACCGATTCTTGTAACGCGTGGAAACTAATTTTTGATCTTCTGGATGAATGTAATCAATGAATGGTTTAAATAAAATATTTTCTTCAGTTTCACCAAGCATTCTGCAGAGTTTTGGATTAACAAATTTGAGGATGCCATCCTGAGCAACACAAATTCCCTCATTTGCCTGAGTTACAAGCAGTTGATATTGTTCTTTTTGTTCTTCTAAAATAGATTCTAATTCTTTTTTTCCCTTTTTCTCCCGTTTTATATCTTTGCTTTTTTGATTTCTTTTGGTTAATGGCTTAATTGCAGTGACTTCAGTTAACGATAGAAGAATACCTTTGATGTTAGGATGTTCTAAAAGATTTTTTGTAGTTACGCTCCATTGTTGTTTCGGTTGGTTTTTAAATTGTACTGTTGAAGATGGGATAACAGTTGGATCTTTTATGATTTTTTGTATATTATTTTTTAGTTTTTGTTGATCTTTTTTAGTTATCAATTCATAAAATGAGGTATTTACTCGTATGTTAGAAAAAGGAGTTGATTGATGCACTGATGGACTTTCATAAATTATATTCCCTGTGGCATCAATAATATAAAAGAGTGTATTGGATTCGGCAAGGATTGATTCTTCTATTGAACGATTGTTTTTTTTGGTCATATACCTCGTTCCTTGTAAACATTAAAATAATTTGTATGATTTTTTAGTTTTTCTGAAAGAAAGCGATAATGAAAATAAGATTATATATTATAAATATGTGGGAGAAAGATTTTTTAATTTATCTTTCTGCTATCAACTAGTTTAAATTTGAACAGAAAAAAAGAGTTAGAAGGAGTTTTAAAAAATTCCTTCAATTGCTCTCCATATTTTAGAGAGTTCACTTGTTTGATAATCATTGATTGTATTACACATATAATAAACTGTTATCAGCACCATATATAATACTGTCGATTAGTATTTCGTCTATCAACGATAATAAAATTATTATTTGTGAATAATACGACCTAAAAACCAACTAACCTTAGCAGAACCCAACCAAATTTTTATAAATAAACAATCTTTGACCACTACAACTGAATCAGATTCATTATCCTGGGGAACCGATAATCATGGCAAAAAACACCTACGACCAAAAAACTATCGAAAAGAAATGGCAAACCTACTGGAAAAAAAACAAGATCTATCATTTCAACCCTGAAAGCACTAATCAAATATACAGTATAGATGTCCCACCACGATACGCATCAGGACCATTACATGCAGGACATGCCGTCCACTACACTCATATCGATTTTGCCGCACGATATAAAAGAATGCGTGGATACAACGTCTTCTTCCCCCTTTGCTTTGACGTCAATGGCATTCCCATCGAAGAACGCGTAGAACGACAACGAAACATCACAAGAAAAGACATCGACCGCCATGAATTCACTAAACTTTGCAGCGATTTCGCAGAAAAAAACATCAAAACCATGATCGAACAATTCTACATCCTCGGCGAAAGCATGGACCCAAGCATCTACTACCAAACAGATGCAAAATATTACCGACGTATCACCCAACTATCATTCATCGAATTACACAAAAAAGGACTCATCTACAAAGGAAAATTCCCCGTGAACTGGTGCCCCCGATGTATGACTGCTATGGCTGATGCAGAAGTAACATATAAAGAAAACACTACTCGCCTCAACACCATTAAATTTTATTTTAAAAACGATCAATCAGATCAAATCAAGAACTATCATGGAATTGAAAAGGACAAACAAGGAACCTACATCGAAATAGCAACCACACGACCCGAACTTCTCCCATCTTGCCAAATCGTTGCCATTCATCCTACTGATGAACGCGCACCTTGGTTAGTTGACCAGGAAGTAAAAGTTCCTCTTTTCGATAAATACGTAAAAATCGTTGCTGACGATGCAGTCGACCCTGATTTTGGTACGGGTATGGTAATGATTTGTACTATTGGAGATAAAGAAGACCTTAATTGGGTGTTCAAATACCACCTTCCCCTTGAAATGAGCATCAGCGAAGAAGGAACCATGACCGATCTAGCAGGTAAATACAAAGGAATGAAAATCAAAGAAGCACGAAATGCATGCATTACAGACCTGAAAGACCAAGATCTACTTATCAATCAAACTGATCTAGATCAAAACGTGGGTGCCTGCTGGCGATGCAAAACACCCGTTGAATTCATAAACGCAAATCAATGGTTCTTGAAAACCACAAAATTCAAAGACATGGTACTTAAAGCTAGCGACGACATGAACTGGTTTCCCGAATTCATGAAAATACGCTTAGAAGAATGGGTAAACAGTCTTGAATGGGATTGGGTCATCAGCAGGCAACGATACTTTGCCACACCAATACCATTATGGGAATGCAAAGACTGCAAAGAAGTCGTATTAGCAAAACCAGAAGACTGCTATGTAGACCCAACGATTGATAAACCACCTGTTGACAAATGCCCAAAATGCGGTGGAGACCTTATCGGCAGTGAAGATGTGTTTGACACCTGGATGGATTCATCGATTTCACCATTATACAACACATTTTGGCATCGAGATGAAAAATTATTTGAAAAAATGTATCCGATGAGCCTGCGTCCACAAGCTCATGACATCATTCGAACATGGGCATTTTACACGATACTACGCTGTTCACTACTCACGGATGAAAAACCATTTGAAAACATTATGATGGGTGGATTCATCCTTTCAGAAGATGGTACTCCAATGCATGCTAGCCTCGGTAACGTTATCGATCCACTCAAAGTCATCAATGAATTTGGATCAGATGCATTTCGTTGCTACGCAGCCAGCTGTTCACTCGGAGAAGATAATGCATTCAGACGAAAAGATGTTATCAGAGGTAAAAAACTCCTCAGAAAACTTTGGAATGTTGAACAGTTCATTGATTCAAACATCAATACAAAAGAACCCGTAGAAAAACCTGAAAAGCTCACCATTATTGACACCTGGATTCTCACCAAATATTCACACTTGATCAAACAAACAACGAATCTTCTCGAAAGTTTCGATTATTCTCAAGCCATGAAAGAAATCGAATATTTCCTCTGGCATGAGTTCGCCGATCATTACATCGAAATGGCTAAATCATCTATTTATAATAATAAAAATGTGAAAAGCACTACGTTTACCTTGCATACCATTGGTCTTGGAATCCTTAAACTTTTTGCTTCATTTATTCCCCATATCACTGAAGAATTATACCAAAAAATGTATAAAGAATTTGAAGAAAGTAAAAGCATTCATCGATCAAATTGGCCTGAACCAATCATTGAAGATGACAATGCACATGATTCCGGGGAGACCATTAAAAAGTTCATCGCTGACTTACGCTCATTTAAAAGCGAACAAGGCATTGCGTTAAATGCTCCATTACAAAGTAGTGCAACATATGGACCAAAGGATCAGATCGCTCAATTAAAAAGTCAAGCAGATTTGATAAAATCAACGCTTTCCCTCCCAGAAAATCATTCATTCATCGAAGGAAAACCCGATGTAGAAGAATCAATAACCGCAATTGAACCAGTGTATGCCAAGATTGGCCCAGTATTCAAAAAAGATAGTCAAAAAATCGCAGCATACATTAAAAATAATCAACAAGACCTCATTTCAATCATTGAAGAAACGGGTGATTTGAAATGGAAAGATATACCAGATGTAACCGCATCTGAAGAAAATAATTCATTACTTGATGAAGAATTTGTCCATCTAAAAAGAAAGTCTCATGTCGCTGGGTCAGATGCAGACGAAACATTAGTAACCTTCGGCCCTTTTTACGTTCTTGTTTCAACTGAGGTGACAACATCAAATTAAATAGAGTTCTCAATTTGCTAAAAAAGTATGCCATTAAAGTTTTAGCTGTGTTAATCGCTGTGTTTATGGTCGCAACTGGTTTCATTTACATTTTTATGCAAGGTTAAACTATAACAACTGCTCAAAATAGTGAAGGATTATCTGATTTTCTCGAAAGTTTTTTAAATACGTCCTTTTTTCAGCGTCGCAAAGGTTTTCATTATGACATCAAAGAAACATGATACTGATATGAAGGTTATGAATCGCTGGATCGTCGTTATTGGTGCTATTGCCATTCAAATCGCATTAGGAGCAATTTACGCATGGAGTGCATTTACTACACCACTTCAATCAAGTGCTTTTGGTTTTTCAAAAACAATGACCCAAGCCATTTTTAGTACCGGTCTAGCCACTTTTGGTATTTTCACCATCATTGGTGGAAGAATGCAGAAAAGATTCGGGCCTATGAAAATAGCACTTCTCGGAGGATTTCTGTTGGGTATCGGATATCTCATCGGAGGCTTTGCTGGAGCAAACTTTCCATTAAAACTTATCGGAATCGGGCTTATTGGAGGATCTGGTATTGGACTGGCATATGTTGTTCCAATTGGCGTTGGCATTAAATGGTTCCCCGATAAAAAAGGACTTGTATCTGGATTAGCAGTCGCAGGCTTTGGATTTGGTGCATTCCTCTGGATTCTTATGGCTAATCCACCATCAATTCTTGGGATATCTGGTTTGATTAACACTGCGAATTATACCATCGCAAATGTGGATATGGCCTTTAAGATCTACGGAGTCATGTTCCTTATCCTTGTTGTTCTTGGATCACTTGTTATGCGAAATCCTCCCAAAGGATGGAAACCAAAAGGATGGAATCCGCCAGTGGAAAAAGATGAGTATGGAAAAGAGAAAAAAGAAATTGCATTGCTACCAAAACAAATGTTGAAACAAAAACAATTCTACATGCTTTGGGTAATGTTTCTTATCGGAGCATTAGCAGGTTTAATGGTGATTGGTAATGTGCAAAACTTTGCTAAAAATCCAGCTGAAGGATTTCAAGCATTCGGCTTTACTGTATCTGAAGCAGTTGATTTCGCAGTTATAGGTGCTGCGGTGAGTCTTCCAATCTTTAATGGTGCTGGAAGGATCGCCTGGGGAAAGATCTCTGATACCATAGGACGGAAGAAAGCATTGATTGCTATGTTCATCTTTCAAGGTATCATGATGGCTGTGTTCTTTTATACTACAAGTAACCCGATCTTTTTCTATATCGCTGCAGCTCTCATTGGTTTTAATTTCGGAGGGAACTTTGCGTTATTTCCAGCTGCTACTGCTGATACCTTTGGCTCAGAAACCGTTGGGCTCAACTATGGGTACGTGTTTACTTCGTACGGCTTAGGCGGTATCGTTGGTCCAATTCTAGCTGGAGCTGTACAAGACGCTGGATTTAGTTTCACATATGCGTTTTATCCAGCTGCTGTATTATGTTTCATTGCTGCAGCACTAGCGTTTGTGTATAATGCAAAGATAAAAGAATAAAAACTTGAATGTTAGGGATTACGTATGATCACACAAAATGATGAAGTCCTCAATCAGTTATTAAAGCATAATGCATCCTTTCAAGAACAATACAAGGATGAATCACAGAAACATGTAAAAGGACAATCACCAAAAATAGCGGTACTTACCTGTGCTGATTCCAGAGTAATCCCTGAACATATTTTTCAAGCAGGAATTGGAGAACTTTTCGTCGTACGCATTGCAGGAAACATCGCCGTTGATGAAACAGTGATTGCTAGTCTTGAATATGCAGTGGATCATTTACATGTTTCTCATTTAATTATTCTTGCTCATACCTATTGTGGAGCAGTAAAAGCTGCTGAAGAAGCATCACATAGTAACAGCTTACTTCTTTCTGAGATCCAAAAAAGTTTCACCTTAAAAAAAGACCATATCCTTGCTAATCTCAATCGGCAACTACAATTACTACCTCAGCGAAGTGAATCTATTAAAAAGGCTATGGAAAATGATTCGCTTCATCTAATTGGTGCACTATATCATATTGAAGATGGACACGTTGAATTCCTCTAAATTACACATATAAGTGTTACAGGGTAATTAATTCATAATCCGTTGAACCAAGCCCGATTTCTTCACCATATGTTATTTGTTTTTCAGGGTCAACATGATGCGTTTTTTTAAACACGTCAGGTTTCACATTATTAATTAAGTCAAGTGATGCAGCATCAGCTGCAACCATATCATTGGAAACAACATAACCAATATCCGGACAAATAATTGGTCCTGAGAATGAATCACAATCACAATTTTTAGATATCCGTTTTACTTCATTAACATATAAAACATTTTTATCTTGCACACAAGCTTTTGCTGCACAAGCTAGGGTGTATTGTAGATCATATCGTTGATAATCAAGTGCGTTGAACTCACAGTTATCAACACAAACGCCGCAACCAAAACAGGATCGTTCATTTCGATTCCACTGTGATTCATTCACTTTGATTGCATTAAATGGACAAACCTCAGCACATACACCACAATACGTGCATTCATCTTTTTTATAAGCAGGTTTACTTCCATGATGAAGCCATTGCTTTGTTTCCTTAGTAACTCCCCCCATTCCAAAGTTTTTGATGGCTCCACCCATACCAGTGGCATTATGGCCTTTCACATGTGCAAGGGAAAGGATATGAGTGGATTCATGTAGTTTTCTACCGACATCATAGGTTTCTCCTTCAACCTCAACAGCAATTCCCGTATCATCAATAATCACGTGGCAACCAACATTTTTCTTCGTAAAACCATGTAATCGGGCTACTTTTTGATACCCAGTTTTATAATGCCGAGGACTTTTGTATAACACCGTTGTGTCATATAAAAAAGGCTTAGCATTAACGGAGTGTAACAAATCAATATGTTGTTTAACATACTCAGATTTAGGAAAATACTTGTTTTTCACTTCACCCATATGAAGTTTTACTAAAACATCCGAATCAGAAAATGAAGAAAAACCAATTGAATCTACTGCTTCCTTTAATTTTTTTAGATCTGTAAAAAATAAGACTTTATTCATTTCTTTTGCACCTCCCACTTTTCTAGATACATAACTTCACTGAGTGATTTACCTCGTTTGATTTCTTCTCGAATCCGATTCTCGTGTTCTTTAACATCCAAGCTTCTATTCGCAATTTCTTGTCCCTTTTTACACGGAACGACTACAACTCCTGATGCATCACCAACGATCCAATCACCGGGAGATACTTGTTGACCACCACAAAGAATACAAGTATTACGTTCCCCAAATCCCTTTGGTTCACCAGCATTTGGAACAGTATGCCTGCAGAACACGGGCAAATCAATTTTTTTTATCGCAGCTACATCTCGTACAGCACCATCAATAACTACACCTGCAAGATTCTTTTGTTTAGCACTCCATGTTGCTAGTTCACCCCACACCGCAGTACTTCCTTGATGTGCATTGATTACCAACACTTGGTTTTCAGAAGCATGCTCAATTGCTTCCACGGGTTTAGCCCAATCTCCATCCAATGTATTCACCGTATATGCCTGGCCAACCATGTGAACTGAATCCTGAATTGGTTTGATTCCGTTCATTGCTCCTTTTCGATGCATTGCATCAGAAATATTTGGCGTAGAAACCTGTTCAAATGCTGTTTTAATCTCTGTTTGATCATATTTTTTAAACAAAGTGCTTTTTATTCGTTTTTTATCAAGCATTGCTTGTTTGATAATTCTAGTAGCTTTTGTTACATCCTCAGCTTTAGTGATAGCTCCTCCCACAATAACAATAGATGCCCCGGCATTAATCACATCTACAACAGTTTCACAATTAATCCCTCCAGCTGCAGCAATGGGAATACTTGTATGTTTTGCTAATTCTGTAACGATTTGTTCTGGTTTTTGACCGGTCATCTGCTGATCGATGCCCACGTGAACACAAAGATAATCTACATCTAATCCACTAATCTTTTTTCCTCGTTCAACCGGATTATTCACTCCAAGTAAATCAACCATGATTTTCGTTCCATATTTCTGAGCAGCGGAAACTGCTTCTTCAATAGTGCTATCTGCTGCAGCAGCCATAATACAAATCACATCAGCTCCAGCTTTTGATGCAATCTCTGTTTCAAGAGCACCTGTATCCATGGTTTTTAAATCAGCAATGATTGTTTTTTTTGGAAATTCTTTGGAAAGCAATCGAAGGATATCCATTCCTTCACTTTTAATCAGTGGCGTTCCAGCTTCAATCCAATCAACGCCTCCTTCAACACTTTCCTTTGCGATTTGTAATGCGCGAGAACCATTTACTAAATCAAGAGCAACTTGTAATACTGGATTCATAATAGTCACATAGAAAACCGATTATTTATAAGAATTGTGATACCACAAAGATTTATACAAGAAACTACTTGTCCTCTCCTGGAATCACTATGGATCGAGTCCCTGTCACTAAGTTCAACCGTCGTCATAACGATCAATTTAACGAATTTTTGAAAAAACTTGAATTACAATCAATTGAAACCGCTGAAGAACGCATTCCATTATATCTTAGATGTGGTATTAAAGATGCTGAGCATATTTTGGATGTTGGTTGTGGATCAGGCATTATTACTAGAGAAATTGCTCTTCTTACCCGAGGAAAAGTTACTGGTATTGATAACTCATCTGATATGATTAAAGTTGCAAAAAAATTATTGAAAAATGTTGAAAACATTCATTTGCAAGTAGGAGATGGTGAAAAATTACCCTTTGAAGATAACACATTTGATATTACAACCTGTAATTTAGTTTTAATGTGGTCTCATCATCCTCAGCAAATTGTCAAAGAAATGATGAGAGTGACAAAGAAAGAAGGTATTGTACTTGCCACATTGGAACCAGATTATGGTGGAAAATTACATTATCCTGAAAATCAAAAAATCGATCCTATTTTTGCGGGAAAAGCAATCAGAGACAAAGGAGGAGATCCACATATTGGACGGAAACTCCGCTGTTTGTTTGTCCAAGCCGGACTTAACACCGAAGTTGGTATTGGAAACAATCGAATTTGGAGTTGTGAAGAGGATAAAGCATATTATCTTCATGCCCGTGATTTTTATGTTAAAGCTCTTGAAAATGCTGGGTTGAATCAAAAAGAAATCGATGAATGGGAGTTTTCATATTTGCAATCACTTGACCAAGGAATTCAACTCAATTTCTTCCCACAATTCTATGCTATTGGTAAAAAACCATAGTATTTATAACTCGTATTTTATTGTGAAAAATAATGCAACAAACAAATTCTGCACAAATTATTTCAGGTAAGACCATTGCTCAGCAAATAAAGAATGAAGTCAAAACTGATATTGAATCATTAATACAGTATTTGAAAAGAAAACCTCGGGTTTTATCCTTTATTGTTGGGGGTGCTGTAATCGTTGGAAGAGGATATTCATCCAC
>CAZYLG010000018.1:0-4670 GCA_964648565.1 uncultured Thermoplasmatales archaeon | reverse complement strand
GCTGCGGATCGGCCTGCAGATCCTGCAGCTGGACCGGCCCGCCCGCCAGCATGTTTTGAGGTTGGAATTGAAGCAATCCAACATGAATTCCCAGAATCAGTGACCTTTAGAGAATTAGCAAGTGAAATTGAAAAAGCAAACTCCAATAACCAAGTTGATGGTATCTTTGTGCAATTACCCTTACCTAAACATCTTAACGCACAAAAAGTATTATCCTGCATTCATCCAAGCAAAGACGTCGAAGGATTCACTTCAGAGAACATCGGCAATTTAGTTAATAACAATCCCTTTCTTGTTCCTTGTACTCCCCAAGCAGTCATGCATATTTTAGATTATCATCAGGTATCACTGAAAGGTGCTCATGTAGTAATTGTTAATCATAGTACAGTTGTTGGCAAACCACTTGCTCTGTTATGTTTACAAAGAAATGCTACGGTTTCTGTTGCTCATGTATTTACTAAGGATTTAAAAGCAATAACTAAGCAAGCTGATGTATTGATCACTGCTGCAGGTGTTCCAAATTTGATTACTAAGGATATGGTAAAAAAAGATGCAGTGGTCATTGATGTTGCCATTGTTAAAACAGATCAGGGTATTACTGGCGATGTTGATTTCGATCACGTCAAAGAAAAAGTTACATTAATCACTCCGGTTCCTGGCGGCGTAGGACCAATCACCATTGCTTCAGCACTTGAAAACATGGTGAAAGCAACAAATGCTTCTCTTAAGGTGAAAGAAGAGAATGAATAAATGGTTCCTACTTCCAATGAGTCTTTTTCTCCTCGGATTATTCTTTTTAGGCTATGGCATTATAATTGGTGAAGTAACCATTGGATTAGCAGTGTTCATCCCCTTTATTATGAGTAATGGCTTGTTTGGTTTTTTAGGAATTATTTGTTTAATTCTCAGCATGTTATCCTTATTTTTCATCATACCTATGATATCACAGAATCAAATATATCAGACATTTCAAACAGATCATACTATTGAACGCGCTGAATCTTCTTCAAAAAAATCAAAAATAGGAGGAGTTATTTTCTTAGGACCCATCCCAATTATGTTTGGATCAAATAAAAAAATAACTAGGTCGATGATACTAGTTAGCATCATCATTCTTATCATTACTCTTGTTTCACTTATGCTTCACTTTTACTAAATGAATAACTACCAAGTGAAATTGTAATCAAACTCAGTGAAACGACCACGATGAGATTAATGAGAGGCGGATTCACATATAAAATTCCTAAATATGCTGGACCAAACAAACTTCCTCGTAATCCATCAACCATGTAAAACACTGGATTGACTCGAGCTATGGTTAACAGCATCGGTGCATCAATCACGGTGAAAAACGCTGATGATAACAAGATAAGCGGCATCATCACTAGATTCATAATAATAGGAAATGATTGGAAATCATTCATTTTTGAAGCAAAAATAAGACCAAAACCAACTGCGGTAAAGGCAGTAAAGATCATAAATAACAATGTGAGTAATATTCCCACTGGTCCTGAAAACGGAATGCCAAGAAAAATACTAATCAGCAATATAATAAAACCCTGTACTAAGGCTACGGATGCACCGCCAAGGGTTCTTCCGATAATAATTGATAACCTGCTTACGGGTGCAACTAAGACTTCTTGAAGGAATCCAAATTGTTTATCCCACAGCACAGAAATCCCAGTAAACATTGATGAAAACACAATAGCCATCGTAATAATACCCGGTGCTAAAAAACTCCGGTATTGAACATTTCCAATTTCAGCAAGTTGTAGTTGATTAAAACCCGATCCAAGAATCAACAAAAAGAACAATGGTTGAATAATACTTACAACAAGTCTACTTTTTGATCGAACGAATCGTTTCATCTGTCGAAGCCACATCACATAAATCGCTTGGATTTCAAGGTTCATCATCAGTTATCTACCTCGTTTAAAACGGGGTGGAACAGTAGCATTTTTTGTTTCCTCATCCCGCATGGTTCTTCCCGTATAGGAAATAAACACATCATCAAGCGTTGGTTGTCTTACACTTATACTTTTAATCTTAATATCATGTTTTTGAGCACGTTCTATAATAATAGGGATTTTTTCATCACCCTGCTTAACGCCTAATGAAAGATGATCATCAAAGGTTTCAGTTTTTTTCACCCAGTCTTTTTGTTTTAATTCATTTAACAATTTTTGATTATCGGTACTAGATAAGGTAATAACATCATTTCCAATGGATTGTTTTAACTTTCGAATGGTATCCATCACCAATATTTTTCCATGATCGATAATACCTACTCGATTGCAAAGATTATCTGCTTCATCCATGTAATGAGTAGTCAGAAAAATCGTTGTTTTTTCTTCCCGGTTCATTTTTTTGATATATTTCCAAATAGCTTGTCTGGTTTGAGCATCAAGTCCAAGGGTTGGTTCATCAAGAAATAAAACCTTTGGAGAATGCATGAGACCCCGAGCAATTTCCAAACGTCGTTTCATTCCTCCAGAATAATTTTTGACAAGCACATCTTTTTTATCAGTTAAATCCACAAGTTGAAAAACTTCATTAATTCGTTCATCCCGCTTTTTTTTAGGAATACCATACATTCGGGCATGAAAATCAAGGTTTTCAACACCCGTGAGTTCAGTGTCAAGAGCGGGTTCTTGAAAAACAACACCAATACTTTTTCGAACATCATCTCTTTTCTTAATGATATCATGACCTGCAATTTCTGCTGTTCCGTTAGTTGGATGAAGCAAAGTGGTAAGCATTTTAATCGTGGTTGTTTTTCCTGCTCCATTAGGACCAAGGAATCCAAAGATTTCCCCTTTTTGAACTGTAAATGAAATATTGTTGACTGCAGTAAGGTCTTTGAATGTTTTCGTAAGATGTTCAGTTTTGATGATGCTCACAGAATCCTAGTCTCCTTGTTTTTTATGGCTGATATAAACTCTTCCTAAAAAAGGTATTCGTTAACAACCATTCAAATCTAGTTGAAATATCATCATTTTTAAACACTATTTTTTTTAAGGAGGACTTATTGTCTTCATCTTGTTCTATGTCATTTCATGCGGATCTCATTGATATCATTCTTTCAAAACGGATTTCATCAAAACAAGAAATTCATCGATTGAAGATTAAACTGTGTAAAAAACATGGATTATCTGACATTCCGCGAAACAGTGAAATGATTCCTCATATTCCCAGTTCACTTTCAGAAGAAGATAAAGCATTTGTGATAAGAGCATTGCGTAAAAAACCAATGCGTACGATTTCAGGTGTGGCTGTAGTTGCGGTAATGACCAGTCCTGCGGAGTGTCCTCATGGTCGATGTATTCCCTGTCCCGGAGGACCTATGAATGATTCGCCGCAGAGTTACACGGGTTTTGAACCTGCTGCAATGCGTGGATCATTGAATAAGTTTGATCCGTTTAATCAAGTAACTACTCGCATTGATCAGTTAGAAGCAATCGGTCATCCTGCTGATAAGATTGATTTGATTATCATGGGTGGAACGTTTACTGCTCGTGATCCTTTTTACCAGGAATGGTTTGTAAAACGATGTTATGAAGCCATGAATCAACAAACTGCAAAAACGCTTGAGCAAGCCAAAAAGGAAAATGAAACAAGCAAGCATCGATGTATCGGGTTAACCGTTGAAACTCGTCCGGATTGGCTCCGATTGCAACATATTGATGAAAGTCTTCGTTTTGGTGCTACTCGAGTTGAACTCGGTGTGCAAACTGTTTTTGATGATATTTTATTTGAGATGAATCGAGGTCATACCGTTAGTGATACTATCCTTGCAACCAGAGCCGCGAAAGAATCAGGGTTAAAAGTCTGTTATCATATGATGCCAGGATTACCGGGATCAAGTGAAAAAAAAGATCTGGATAGTTTTAAGGAATTGTTTTCAAATCCCCGTTTTCAACCGGATATGCTTAAGATCTATCCAACACTTGTAATCAAAAATACACCATTGTATAAACAGTGGAAACAAGGAAGTTATACTCCGCTATCTACTGAAGATGCTGTTGATCAGATTGCCCAGATGCTTTCATTTGTACCAGAATACGTTCGTATTCAACGAATTCAACGAGATGTTCCTGCTCAGTATATTGAATCAGGCGTACAGAAAAGTAATCTCAGACAACTGGTTAATAATAAGTTAAAAGAAAAAAATATTTCTTGTCGAGAGATTCGTTGTCGGGAACTCGGTCATAAAAGTCTTCAGGGACAGAAAAAAGCAAAACAGATTTCACTAAATGATGTTAAACTGGAAAAAACAGCATATAAGGCAAGTAAGGGAACTGAAGTATTTCTATCACTTGTGATTCCAACGGAAGATGCATTAGTCGGGTATTTACGATTACGAAATCTACAAAGACCTCATAGATATGAATTAAGCAAACATCCCTCCATGATCATTCGAGAACTGAAAGTAGTTGGCCAAGAGATTAGCATTGGAAAATCTGGAACTGATGGCGTGCAACATCAAGGATTTGGCAAACAATTAGTTCAAGAAGCAGAACGAGTGTGTGTTGAAGAATTTGATAATCATCATTTGTTTGTGTTAAGTGGAATTGGCGTGAAAGAGTATTATCGAAAGTATCTTGGTTTTACTGATGATGGCATTTATCTTCATAAAAAGGTTTAAACATTCTAGTAAAATAATGAATGTT
>CAZYLG010000017.1:0-25829 GCA_964648565.1 uncultured Thermoplasmatales archaeon | reverse complement strand
GATACATTTCCACCAAGTCGTGGTGGATCACCAGGCTGGTGGGAAGGAGAAATAGGAACTGGTCATACCGTTGATTACTTGGAAAGTGATGGATTTGATATGGAAAAACTCTGGTTATCCATACCTGGAGCATGGACGGGTCCACAAGATGTCATCAATGCGATTAATGCTGGTGCTGGATTTGTGCATTTTGCTGGTCATAGTAATCCTGCATCATGGGGAAATCATCCACCAGATGACACGGAACATGAATTCATTGATGGAATACGTATTTGGGATATGAACAAACTTACTAACAAAGGCGAATATCCTATCGTAATGCTTGGCGGTTGTCACAGTGCTCAGTTTAACGTTACTATGTCTAACATCATCTCAGGAATCAAGCAATACGGCTTAATGGGATACTTTTTCACTTCTCCCATGAGATTCTTTTACTATGAATGGGTGCCTCATGATCTCTCATCATGGTTTGTTATCCAAGAAGATGGTGGCGCCATTGCTAGTATGGGTAATACCGGTCTTGGATATGGATATGTTAACTCAATGGCTGATGCTGGCCTAGGCGGCTGGTTAGATCCCCGATTCTTTGAGAATTATGCCAATGAAAGCCTTGACGATGAAGTGCGCAATTATTTAGGACCATTACATGATTCGTCAATTGCTGATTATATAAAAATCATCGGCAATGTAAACAAAGATCAAATCGATCGGAAATCCATAGAAGAACATGTATTACTTGGTGATCCAAGTCTCCGAATTGGCGGAGTCTAAACCCTTTTTTCTTCTTTTTTTATCTTTTTTTTGAAAAAATTTAAATTACATTCCTTGTTTCTCTATAGCATCATATCATTTTATCTTCTATAAGATAACAGTAAAAGATGATAAAATCGGATATAACAAGGTAAGGAATCATAGTGTTTAAAAATCTTTCAGATTCAATTAAAAATGAAATATATGCAATAGAAAACTCACAATTACATATTGTATATAGTATTTTGACGTTTATTGGTGCTATAGCATTACGAGGTTTTTGGGAATCATATTCAGATATTCCCGTTGGTAATCTTCAGGATTACACCGGACCAATGATTCCTCATTTCTTTTTTTGGTACATTGTACTGGCATTATTTTTTATTATTATATTTTATTTTGCTACAAAAGAAAAAATTGAAAAAATAGTACGTGTCGTTCTCCCATTTTTCCTAGTATTACTAATTGTTCCGTTCGTTGATATACTTCTATCTTGGGGAAAAGGAGCAGATATCACGTATATGCTTCCTGGCATTCATCATGATATTTTGATTAGATGGTTTACTCTATCTGGTTCAACGCCCATGGGCATGGGTGGAACCATTGGCCTAAAGGCAGAAGCGTTACTTGCTACTTTTTTCTGTTTCATGTATGTGTTTTGGATTAAAAAAAATCATGTGATAAAAAGTATTGTTGTCACATTCATCTTTTATTCTACTATTTTTTGGTGGGGATCATTACCATATCTTATATATTTCTTACAAACCTTGTTTCAAGTTGAACATATCTATTCAGAAACAATCCTAACAAATTTTGAATTATTACTTATCTTATTATTTGGCTCACTTACAGTTTATCTTTATAAAAAAGACTACTTCAAGACAATTATCAAACAGCTCAATCCTTTGAAAATAGCAGTTTTTGAACTTTTATTCCTTTTAGGTGTTACTATTGGACTTAATCAAACTTTAGATATCGCTCCGATTACCCAGGAGACCATTTTTTATTGGATCTTTGCTCCATTTCTAATCTTTTTTGCATATCTCTTCCATCTATTTATAAGACACATTATTTCAGAGAAACTGGATAACTATCAATCATTATTTCCTCAACAGGTACCATATCATTTCTTTAAAACAAGTGCTATTTTTCTTTTCATAGTATTAGTAGTATACTCATTTACAATCGATTTTACCACGACTTTTATCATTTTGTTTTTCGTGTTTAGTTTCTACATGTATTACAATCCACCATTAACTCTCAGAAGGATTCCGATTCTTTCAAAAATACTGCTTTCCCAGAGTCTCTTATCGATTATACTCTTAGGTTATTATTTTAGTGAAGGAAGATTAAATCAATTCCCAAAAGAAATCATTCTTTTCTTCATCCTTGGTATAACCTTACTGTTAAATTTCTTAGATTTGAAAGAATATGAATTTGATACTAAACACAAAGTATTGACTCTCCCTACACTTGTAGGCGTGAAAAATGCTAAAATTCTTAGCGGCATTTTTTTAATTATAATCCCTCCCGTGATTGGAGTTATACTTAACAACATGATGCTAACCATTGTGTTGTTAGTCCTCGGTATTGCGGATTTACTTATCATTTATAAACTAGAAAAAAGCGAAAAAATCATTCTAGTAACGAATATGTTCAAAATACTGATACTAATCTTCTTCCTATATAGTATCCCACAATTAATCCCATATACATTCTAATATTTTTACCTTTACCGTAGAATCATACAATGCACAGCCTCTATTTAAGAGGAAGAGTTATGCTATGATGTTACAGAAATTACAAAATCGATGAATTTGATAGTGCTAAAATTATTGTTATTGTAATTAAATCTAAAATCAAAAGTCCAACTTTCATTAGCATCAACATTATTTTTTATTTGACTATCTGAAAAAAGAACGAAAACCCCTTTGCTGACACCACCAAAAAAGCGAGCAGTGATAGTTACTTGTGATAGATCAAAACCTGCATTATTTGACGCAGATCCAGTCACCTTATATGCATTAACTGTTTCACCAGATTCAATGCCTGAAATTTTTTCGATAGATGAATCAGTCGCATTAAATATAAGAGTTTCTAATACGTAGTCATTAATTGAAACTTTGTCAATATCTCCAGAAACAGTGACATCTCCAATATTCCCATTAACAGAGGTTTCTGAATCAAATTCAATACATCCAGAAAAATTGGTTAATAAACAAAATAATGAGATGCTTAGTACTAGAATTTGTGCATTGCCTTTTAACATATAAAGTCCTATATTTTATTTAACATAATAACATTTTCCTTTTATTGGTATTTGAAAAAGAGAAATAATACTGATAAATCTCTCTACCCCTCCCCTAAAAAACTGAACATTTATAAGGAGTTACTAATATTTATTATTTTATAATTGAGGTATAGTACTGTGAGGCGTTTTAAGTTATGAGAAAAGTGATTGTGCTCATTTTAAGTATGGTACTTAGTCTAATCTTCATATTTGCTTATTCAAATCAAATATCTATCGCAGAACCTTCTGAAGATACGTTGTATGTTGGAGGAAGCGGACCGGGAAATTATTCATCTATTCGGAAAGCAATTGAGGAAGCAGAATCAGAGGATACGATTTTTGTTTATGAGGGCACCTATTCTGAAACTATAAGCATTACAAAATCAATACATATAACTGGAGAGCATAAAGATTCCACCATTATTGATGGGGAAAACAAGGGTAACGTTATTGAAATAAAAGCTCAAGAGGTTACATTTTCCTCATTAACAGTACAAAATAGTAAAAAACCAACAAAAGAGAAAGAAGAATATGCAGGAATCTTACTCAATGAAGATATGATTACTCTCTCCAACTGCAACATTCTTCATTGTACTTATGCTATTTTAATAAAATCATCTAATCAAAATACCATAGAACAGTGTTATCTAAACGATAATTACGGCGGTATAAGTATACAGTCTTCCAACGAAAATACTGTTAAACAATGTGAAATAACAAACTCAAGTGAATATTATGCTATAGCACTAACATCATCATCTAATAATAGAGTTGAATTTTGTAACATTCATCATAATCCGGTTCTTGGAATTGTCTTTAGTCAATCAACAGACAATGTTATTCATCATAATGAGTTTAGAAGTAATAGTTATGCGATGAGATTTTTCCAAACTGAAACTAATAGTTGCAGAAACAATACCATCTATCAAAATAATTTTATAGATAACCTGGTAATTGATAACTGTAATAATGATTGGAATTATAGTTCTAAAGGAAATTATTGGAGTGATTATTCAGGATCTGATTCTAATCAAGATGGCATTGGAGATGATGCATTTTTAATCCCGGGTGGAGTAAATAAAGATTTTTTTCCTTTGATGAATATGGTCATCATCGAAACAAATGAGTCTGAATCAGATAACTCCGAATCCGATGACTCATCAGAAAACAGTCCTCCAACTGCATCTTTTTCATTTTCTCCACAGAATCCATTTATTGGTGAAACTATTTTCTTCACAGATACATCCATTGATCAAGATGGAATCATCGAATCATGGTATTGGGATTTTGGAGATGAAAATACATCCCTCATTCAGCATCCTCAACATTCCTTTTTCAAAAATGGCTCATACAATATAACCTTACAAGTTACAGATGATAATGGATCAACAGATGAATATACAAAAAGTATTATCATAAAAACGAATGGTTCAAACGAATCTATTGCCATTCATCATCCTCAAAACGATGATGTGTTACATGGCTCAGTGCATATCTATGGAAATGCAACATTTGATTCCTTTGAGCGAATTGAAGTTCAAGTTGATGACAGGCAATGGAATGCAGCTACGGGCATTGACCCGTGGAATTATTCGTTGAATACTACCCAATATGAAAATGGTTTGCATACGATTCATGTTAGAGGAATACTCAAAAACGGAGAATATGTGCTTTCTTCAATTCAGGTCGCTTTTGAAAATTCTGATCGGAATGAATCAGATAACAATAATGATTTAAAAAATGATAATGAAACGAGCAATACAAGTGTAACTAATGGAGAAAATAATAATTCAAATGAAAAAAACATTTCAGACTCAGATAATATATTGTTTTTTATAATTGTAGTTATTATTGGGATTATCGGAATTGGTATCATTCTTTTTATCGCTAGGATCTAGAAATACCCTCCTTTAAAAAAATAATTTATTCAGTCTATCATGAGAATAACGTGATGTAAAATTTTTCTGTTAACAACAATTTTTGAGAAAAGACTATTAATCCATAGAAAATTTTCGCATAACAAAAAGTAAATTTTATAAAGAGGATAAATAATATTTATCTATAAAAAGTTGACATAATGTATGATTTATGATGTTGTCATTATTGGAGCCGGTCCTGCAGGATCAACTGCTGCAAAATATTTAGCTGAACAAAAAAGAAGAGTACTTCTCATTGAAAAAGAATCATTCCCAAGAGATAAGCCATGTGCTGGAGGATTATGCAGGCACATGAAAGAATTTTCATATTTAGATGAATTGTTTTATCTGAACAACAAGTACATAAAAAGCGTTTGTAGCGGATCTGAAACCATTTATCCTCCAGGTATAAAAGCATATACATATCATTCAGATGAACTATTATTTTTCAATGTAAAACGGGCTGAATTTGACAAGTATCTTGTAGATCTTGCTAAAAAATCAGGTGCTGAACTAAAAGAAAAAACAAAAGCAATACAAGTGTTGGCATCAAAAAATCATCTTTCAATTAAACTGTCGTCAAAAGAAACAGTGAAAGCCCGAACTATCATTGCAGCTGATGGACCAAACGGACTTATCGGCAAACAAATTAGAACTATGCTTGGTTATGAACGAAACTGGAAAAAAAATTTAAGTTTGTCTGTTGTAGAATCATTAACTGTTGATCCCGGATTCATTGAAAAAACATATGGCGAAGATAAAAAAGCTATTCTTTACTTCAAATGGAAAAATCTAACAGGATATGCTTGGGTTTTTCCAAAATATAAAACGATAAATATTGGCTATATTGGATTATACTCTGAAATGAAAAAAATTGATGTAAAAACAACATTTAACGAATTATTAGATTTCTTAAAAGAAAAAAAATATATACCAAATGATCTAACTTCAATAAAATTACGTGGAGGATTCATACCTTGGAATGGTCCACTAAAAAATTCCTATTATGATCGAATGATTCTTGTTGGAGATGCAGCAGGATTTGTTTCACCTATTAGTGGCGAAGGTATTTATTATGCAATGGACTCAGGTCGAATTGCAGCAGAAACACTGAATAAAGCATTACAAAAGGATAATGTAGATACAAAACAGTTTAAACGGTATCATCAAGAATGCATGAAAAGATGGGGAAAACAATTACGCTACATTAAATTATTTAGAATCCTCCTTCTCAAATATCCGAGCATATTTCTAAATGCTGCTCAACATGATCTATCTTTGCAAAAACAGTACGCAGACATTTTTAATGGAGACGCAAACATATTAAAAGCAGCAATGACTATTCCGGGAAAATTAATAACCTCAAACCTTAAGAAAAAGTATATAAACCTAATAAAATAACATTGTTAAAAAAGTATACAAATGTTTTATCGGGTATCAACACTCATCCGGAGCTCTACCAATGAAATATGCTACAAAAGCCTTTCAAAAAACAAAAGAGATCATCACTTCAATTGAAAATTCAAAAACACCTATGATTTATTTTTTTCTCACGTTTCTTTTTGTGGTATCAATACGGAATTTTTTTGATCAAATAACAGATACTACCGCAAGTCTTCCTACTAAATTCTCAATTGGATTGCATCAACTATCATTGATGAACTTACTTTCAAACACGTTTTGGTATCTTGGGTTAGCAATTCTTTTAATGATTGTGACCTATATTTTTACCCGTCAGAGAATAGATAAGATAGCAAAATTAGTTTTTACCTCCTTTTTTATTTTACTATCCGTTTCATTTTTCGATACTATCTTAAGTCTAGGGGTGGGGTTTGACCAAATGTACATGCTTCCAAGTGTGCATGATAATATCCTTTTACGTTGGATAACTTTCTCCATACCTTTTGGAACAACGGGTGTTACCCCCGGTATGAAAATTGAATCATTTATTATTATATCAGTTTTTTTTCTATACGTTTACGCCATAAAAAAGTCTATAATAAAAGGCATAATTGGATCTTTTACGATTTATACTACGATCTTTTTCTGGGGATGTATGCCGTTTGCCATCAAATATTTCCTAACGTTTTTTGAATTACCATACGAGCTTACTTCTCAACTCATTCTCAACTTCACTTTACTGTTAATGCTCATATTAGGAACCATTGTTTATTATTTATACAATAAAAAATATCCATTACAACTCATCAAAGATATGGATCCATTCCGAATTATTCATTACTTGCTCATGTTCGTGATTGGAATTGTTTTTGGAAATTATGTGTCGTATGCTTCGTTTACGCTTACTGAGACAAATATCTTTCACTGGTTTTTTGCTCCAGCAGCAATAATCTTTGCAGGATTATTTGCATTAGTGGTAAATGCTTTGGCTGATGTTAACATCGATAAAATCAGTAATCCAAATAGATCACTTATCGATGGTACTATCCCACGAGATCATTTTATTAAAGTTGGCATAATATCATTTTTCTTAGCATGTCTTTATGCCTCTGTGATTGATCAAATCGCATTTCTCATCATCTTTCTTGTAATGGGGAGTTACTTTATTTATTCAGCACCACCCTTGCGGCTTAAACGAGTTTTTTTCTTCTCAAAATTCTGGATATCTTTTAACTCACTCATCCTCATCATATTGGGGTACTATTTTGTTACTGGTAGAACTGATATTCCTTATGAGATCGTGCTTGCTTTTTTTATTGGATTCACTGCATTAATTAATTTTATAGATATCAAAGATTACGAAGGAGATAAGAAAGAGGGAATCAAAACAATTCCAACTGTTTTAGGATTAAAAAAAGGTAAATTAGTTATTGGAATTATTTTTTTATTTTGTTATATTGCATTTGGCATTGTGTTACAAAATATGTTTATTTTAATTTTTATGATTCTATCAGGCGTTCTACAATTTTTCCTAATCAATAGAGAAGACTATAAAGAATCATATGTGTTCTCACTGTATCTCCTAGCCTTTGGAGTTATTATTATTGGTACATTTTTCGATCTTGTTACCATACCGGGCCTAGTTTAAGAAAAAAGGGAAAAGGAAACACTAAAATTAACATATTTGGGAAAATATTTAAATATCATTAATAAATTATGTTAATTGGGGGTTTATTTGCGGAAAAAAAGTGTTATATTATTCATCATTTTTACAATAATGGCATTATTAATCCAACCAATTTACAGTATGCCCAATGTTACTTATACCTATAAAAAAGAAAATATTTTTTTAAATCAAAGTGGTTTTTCTGATAATATTGATCAACAACAATCTAATCATTCAGGACATGCAATTCAGATTTCTAATGAATCATGGAGCTTTTCTCAACGATTCAAGCCCTCTTTTCAAATATTAACAAAACTTTCAATATTCATTGCAAAACAAGGATCATTTCCGTCTGATGCAACTATTACTATCTCCTTAAGAAAAATCATTCGTAGAGAGATGGATCAGGTTGAAATACCGATATCATCCATTGATTCAACAGGTAAGTGGATTGAATGTGATTTTAATTTTCATGTTCTAGATATAAATGAGTCATATTATATTGTATTACAAGCAACAAAAGTAGATAGGGATAATTTCATTAACTGGTATTTTGCATGTGATAATCCCTATCCAAATGGTGAAGTCTCTTTTTCAGAAGATAATCAAGAATGGAATCTCTACATAGATCATAACGAATTTGAGAACATAGATCTTTGTTTTAAAACATATGGAGTTGAAAATTCAGCTCCTCAAATTCCAAAAAAACCTGATGGGCCAACTGAAGGTCAATATGATAAACCATATACCTATTCTACCTCATCTTTAGATCCAGATGATAACAATCTTTATTACAAATGGGATTGGGGAGATGGAGAAATCTCTAAGTGGATAGGACCATATGATTCAGAAGAAGAATGCGAAGCTACCCATAGTTGGACGATCAAGGGTAGTTACATGATCAAAGTAAAAACCAAAGATGAATGGGGTATTGAAACTGATTGGTCAGATCCATTAACTATTCGAATGAAAAAATCAAAAATCCAGAATTTTCAAATTAATAACTTTTTTTCTCAGTTATTCAACAATGTTTTCTGGTTAAATTTTCACTGAACTTAAAATATTAAAAAGAAAAGGGAAAAAAACCGCACATTACACGCAAATACGGAATATTTAAATATTTATCAAATATATAAATATACTAAGAGCCTAGAAAAGGGGATATCTATGAAAAAAATAATATCATTATTGATTATCGGATTTTTTATACTAAATGGATTCAACGCAGTAGCATACAATGAAAAAGACACATATGATAATAATATTTTAACAAAAAGTTCAAACATAATAATCTCAAAACCTGAAATAGTTGAAAAAAACGATTTTATACAACTAGAAATTCCAGAGCAAACAACATTTCTTTTCGATGAAGGAAAACCAATTCTTCCAGTTATTACAAAAACATTTACCTTTCCAATTGGCACCGAAATAAAGGATACATCAATCACTATCAATCAAGAACAACATCAACTCACCCAACAAATCGAACCATCCCCTCGATTTATCCCAATCAGTCATCCATTAACGTCGGAAGAACAGATAAAGGTTAAACCGGATCAATCAATTTATTCAAGTTCTGAATTATATCCCAAAGAAAATTATCAGGTAAAAACTGGCGTAGGATTAGATAATGGAGAACGAGTAGTTTTTGTAACAACTCGTTGTTTTACACAATACAATCCTGTTGACAACATCGCATACACTCCCACATCTATAAACATTGCTATTGATTATGAACTTCCAGAAGAACCATTATTCTCAGAAAATCTTTATGATATGCTTATTATAACAAGTGAAAAATTTGTTGATGAATTACAACCACTAGTAGACCATAAAGATAGTGTTGGTATACGAACAAAAATTGAAACAGTAGAAAATATTGTAAAAACATATGATGGTGTTGCCGACTGGGAAGATGTAAAACTTTGCATTGATAATGCAATTCAAACGTTAGGTATTAAATATGTTCTCTTAGCTGGAGGACATAAAGGTCAAACGAATGAATGGTGGGTCCCAGATTTCAGAAGTCATAACTGGGATCCCTCAACAGCCTATAATCCACCATATGATGAAACGTATTCCTCTGATCTTTATTTTGCTGATGTTTACAAATACAGTGGTGGAGGTATGCCTGTTTTCAATGATTGGGACAGTAATGAAAATGGCGTTTATGCCGAGGGACCACGATTAAATCCTTCAGGAGGATATGATGAACCAGACTATTATCCTGATGTCTATTTAGGGCGTCTTCCCATTCGTTACAGTTGGGAGGTGCCAATCATTGTTGAGAAAATCATCGATTATGAACGAAATGCAAGCGATTCATGGTATAAAAAAGCAGTAATGGTTGGTGGCGATGGATTTCCGTACGAACGATACCCCGGACAAGTTACCAAAGGATTATATGAGGGAGAAATCGTTGGTGATGAATTTGCAAGATTATTAGCAAAACAAGGATTTGAAAGCACGAAATGTTACTGCTCAAATCAAGGAAATGTTCTCGTTGAAGATTCTAACGATGTATATAATGTTATCAGTGAAGGGTGTGGTTTTGTACACATAACCGGTCATGCTAGTCCAATGGTTTTGGGTAGTTATGCACCTGACGTTTTCCCATTAATTCCTTTTTACACGGGTTTTAACATCCATCAATTTGATAATGAAGGAAAACTTCCATTCATGATCAATGAGGGATGTCATAATGCTCAATTTGATGTTACCGCCCAAGAGTTTATTGAAGCATTACTAAGTGAAGAACCAACTGATTTTATTTTAGGAAGATTTGAATGGATGCCACATGACTCATCATCCTGGTTTGTATTACAAGAAGGTGGAGGAGCAATTGGAGTTATTGGAAATACGGGTCTTGGCTTAGGCGGTATTGATGAATGGGCTACAAAATCCGTTGGCGGATGGATCATGCTTCGATTCGCTCATGCATTTTCAGTACAAGGGAAAGAATATACTGGATCTGTGTGGGCTCAAGGTATCACAGATTACATAAATAACTGGCCAGTGCTCACGGATGATGGTGATAGAAAAACCATTGAAGAACGAGTGTTACTTGGGGATCCCAGTATTAAACTTGGCGGCTATCATATTAACACAGAGGAATCAGGATCAGACAGTGATGAAGATGCAACTCAAATTCCAGTTTCTGTTTCAGCACCAACCTGGGAAGTTGGCAATAGTTGGACGTATCATCTTGACAAGATTGATATTGATCTTTCAGAAGTTGAAAATAGATCTTTAGATCTTCTCTTAGAAACTGGTGACATCGTTTTTGAAATCATTGAGATAACAGATAATGCATATATCGCAGAATTAATTTCAGAAAACATTTCTGTTTCAGTAGATTTTCTCTTTGATCATTATATGGAAGAGCATGAACCAATATTCCTTCCAGATACTACGTTTCATAATGTTACATTAACCGGGATGATGATTCTTGATAAAGACACACTTGGAATAAAAGATATTGATCTATCGTTAAACATGGATATTGGTGAAAACTTAAAAGGTCTACCTATTAAACTACCGAATTTCATTTCATACATTAAAGAATATATTTCCATACCTGCAGAATTAATCCTCTCTATTAGTTTTGAAGATGCCTATCCCATACTTCAATTTCCAATAGAAACCGGCAATACATGGGGTATTTCAGAAGGAAACATGCATGTTTCCATCGGTGGAAGTGTAGAATCTATTTGGTTGAGGATACTTAACATTGTCAACAAGATCATGCCAATTATCCCTGAAGAGTATGCACAATATCTACCAATGGTAAATATCTCAGAAGTTCTCAATGATTTTGGAATTAAAACTGAATATGATATTGAATTAGCAGAAATGGAAGAAATTGAAGAAACACCATTGTTCGAAGTGAAAGGAGAACAAAATATACAAACAAAGGCGAATTTGTATAATGCCGCATATCTGTCAATACTTGAAGGAAACGGATACCTTTATTATTCTGACTCTGTGAAAAACGTAGTTAAAATCAATATTCCAATCAGCAGATATATCCCAATTATCAACGATATGAACCTTGAACTGATCGAAACAACTATGGAATAAATCTACAACTCCTACAACTTTTTCACTTTTCTTTTTTAATTTTCAAACTTTTATTTCTTAACTCATAATATTTATATATCTAGTAACTATATAATATAAAATGAAAGCTTTCAGATTAGTTAAAAAATGGGGGCATCATGCTTATGAAAAAGGTATTATCTGTATCTATAATCTTTATCCTTCTCATCGGAGGATTAAACGCTGCCGCAATTACAAAAGACACACAAAATGAAAATAACATGGTTTTACAAATTCAAGAAACCATACGTACATCTCATCTAACATTTAAAACCAATGATGATTTTATTCAACCATCTATTCCTGAACAAACTTCATATCTTTTAGAAGGAGGAAAACCAATGCTGCCAGTTATTACGAAAATTTATACATTACCCATTGGATCAATAATTACGGATATTCAAGTGCAAATGGATGTTTCAGAAAAAACAATTCCTAAAACCGTTCAACCTTCACCAACACCCGTACCATTAAATCCTGAATATCAAGATCATTTTCAACAAATTCCAATGGATGAAGAACTGTATTCAAGTAATGAATTGTATCCTGAATCAGCATATTCAATTAAAAAAGGTATAGGTATTGAGAATGGTCAACGGGTTCTTTATGTCACCGTTCAGTGTTACACTCAATACAAACCAGCAGCAAATATTATTTATGTTCCTGAAACGATTGATATCTCAGTAGATTATCATCTTCCATCAGAACCTCTTTTTAACGAAGACGTATATGATCTTCTCATTATCACCTCAGAAAAATTCGTAGAAGACTTAGAACCCCTTGTTCAACACAAAAATAGTGTTGACATGAAAACAACAATGATGACTGTAGAAGAGATTTACCCCGATTATAATGGAGTTGAAGATTGGGAAGATGTAAAATTATTCATTAAAGACGCCATCGAACAATGGGGAATTGAATTCGTACTTCTTGCAGGAGGCCGTAAAGGACAAACTGATGAATGGTGGGTTCCAAATTTCCGCAGTCGAAATTATGATAATAATGGAATGGGGGACATGGATCTAACGTATTCATCTGATCTTTATTTTGCTGATATTTACAAAGAAGTTAATGATAACCCGGTTTTTGATGATTGGGATACAAATGATGATGGCGTTTATGCAGAAGGTCCATATTATGCATTTGGAGGATACGATAAACCTGATTTTTATCCAGATGTTTACGTAGGAAGAATTCCATTTAGATATTCCTGGGAAGTACCATCTGTAGTCAATAAAATCATCAATTATGAAACCAATGCTGATGATTCCTGGTTTAAAAAAGCTGTTTTCGTAGCAGGAGATACCAGCCCATATGAACGATATGGTGACATCATTGAGGAAGGAATATATGAAGGAGAAGAAACCTGTAGCAAGCATGCTAGTTACTTAGAACCTCTTGGTTTTGAAATAACGAAACTATTCACTTCAACGGGTATTCGAAATGTCTATGATGTTTCCTCAGTAATTAGTGAAGGATGCGGTTGGGTAAACATGCAAATGCATGCAAATCCAGCTAATGGAGGAAACCATATCACGGATTTAGAGGATTTTGCAACATTTTATTCATTTTTGCAGATGCATGAATTCACAAATGAAGGAAAACTTCCGTTCATGATCAATGATGGTTGTCATAATGCTCAATTCGATGTTACCTTGCATGAGATTATAGAAAACGGTGGAGTTGAAGATATCAATTTAAACTGGTATGAATGGATACCCACTGATGCATCATCATGGTTTATTTTAAAGGAAACCGGGGGTGCAATTGGTCTTATTGGTAATACTGGATTAGGATACGGATATCTCAATCAATATTGGGAAATGGGATTAGGTGGTTGGATTATGCCTCGTTTCGCTCATGCTTATGCCGTACAAGGTAAAGAATATACTGGATCAGTCTGGGCTCAAGGCATAACAGATTACGTTAATAACTTTCCAGTTGATCTGGATATAGTAGAAAGGAAAACCATTGAGGAACGAGGGCTACTTGGCGATCCGAGCATTAAACTTGGTGGATATGGCATCGGAACACTTGATAATGATGAAGATGAAGATGATTCTAGTGAGCCGCAATCAAACACATTAGGGACCGTTGAAACCCCCGTCTGGGAGGAAGGAATGTCTTGGACGTATGAAATCGATGAATTAGACATTGATATCTCTGAAGTTGAAGGAAGAGAATTAACCGCTCATTTTGAATCAGGAGATATTATTTTTACTGTTACGAAAGCAACTAGTTCATCATATACTGCAACGGTTACAACAGAGAATCTTGAAGTATTTCTTGATGCAGAAATTGAATCGTTTGGTGAAATAGAATCACCAATAAGAGTAACTGGAAAACTGATAGATACTGCAATTAATGGTGAAATCAAATTTGATAAATCAACACTTGGAATTATTCAACTTGATCTTTCCATTGATGGAGCATTAGACACTGAAAGTATCCTTGAAAATGTTGATTTTGATATTCCACCAATTCTTCTTAACCTTTTTTCAAAGATTCCATTCACCGTTTCTGTTGAAGGTTTTTTTGAAAAAGGATATGAATTATTTGATTATCCATTATCTCTTGATAAAGAGTGGGGGCTTTCAGAAGGAAGTGTTACTATTGATGGGACCGTGAAATCTCCGTATTTACGTCCACTTTCAATTCTTTTGAAACTTGCTCGTCTTGTTGGCATTGACATACTTCCACCAGCAATAGTGCAGAATCTACCAGTTATCGATATAGCAAGTCTTCTCAATGATTTAGGGATGAGTAATGAATTAGAAATTTCTGAATTTGAAAAGATGTTTGGAACCTCATTATTCTTAGTCAGATCCGAAGATGAACTAACCGTTGATGCAGGAACCTTTAATACATATAACATTCAGTTCTTTTTAGGTGCGGGTAATTTCTTTTATTCACCAGAGGTGCAAAACATTGTTAGAATTGATGGAAACATTGATCATTTCATTCCGATCATTGATACTATATCTTTGGAATTAGTTGATACAACGGTGCAGTAAAATAACACAAACAATAATCATTTCTCTTTTTTTCATTTTTTTTTATTTTATAGTTTTCACATGGTAACCTCTACTTTAATCTAAATTTTATAATGTTTCATATTCATATCTTTACAACTAAAGATTTTCAGTTGTAAGATCAATTTAAAAAGTTACATCCTCACCTCACATGAATGTGATTTGATAAAAGATCGTTTTTCTATTGTGATGTAATGATCTAAGATACCATTTTTGAAAAATGTGTTCGCAATGGTTCTATGCTATTGATATGTAAAACATATAGTATCAATACTTTTGATACTATAATACGTGGTACCTATCTCGCTAATACTATATTTCACTATAATTACCACCAATATTGTTTATGAGAATACCTCAAGTTTTCAACGTAATCCATCTTGTGATGGTGAGTTCGAATAAGACAAAGAATATTTTTTCAAAAAGACATTCTATTTCAGAAAAACATTGAAGAAAGATTATCTGATTTATCTAACTGTTTAATCATAGAGGATTTTTCAATTAAGGTTTGTTGTGAGATATAAAAAATATAAAAACCATTGAATAGGAGAATATCTAAAAAATGAATGTTAAAGGATGTAAACAAGTTTTGAATCAGACCATTCACTCAACAATCCCGTATCGCTTTTTGAGATAATCTTAATGGATTTCAAACCAGGTTGATCCCAAATATGTATTAAAAATACCAATTTTTCTAATGAAAAAGGTCCAATCCAATCCCCGTAAGATGATTCATCCCATTTGATCTTATAATACTGATCACCAACATTTCCTTTTATGGTATTGTAGACGAGAAAATTTGGAACTTTTTGTATACCTACCCCTAGCCCTCGTATATTATTTGGTTTTTCAGGTGGCTTACCATGAAAGGTAATGTTAAAAAAATGTGTTTTATCTGTAGAAATACGTGATGTTTTCAAATGCATGACCTGAGAAGTATCTTTATCAGTTACCAACATATCATAACAAAACAATTCAGTTAATGGATGCTTTGGATATAATACAACATTAAAAAAACCAGATTCATTTGTATCAAAACGAATTGATAGACTTGGAGCTAGTGACTCTGAATCGCATCGTTTCAAACTTACATTATTTGCTGGAATAATCGAATCATTGAATCTTTTGAAAACATAACCAGAAAGATGAACCCCATAATACACACTTGAATTTTGCAAGTTATTAGAATAGTTAAATTCAGGTATGCTTTTATCAGCATTGATTTCTGCATAGATCTCAGCAGGTTTTTCATGAAGGGAAGTATGTATACATCCACTGAGTTTTTCACCAGTATACCATGCGTATGGGTCAATAAATGAGGGTTGATTCACAAAAGCAAATTCGTTGGAAGAAGAATTAAGTTTGAATGAAATGTTTAAACGAATTGGTTTGAATTCATGACGAAATGTTGAACCCGTATTATTAACGATGTAGCGAATAAAAATTGTTCCGTTATCTACTTCAGACCACCAGACTTCAAAGGTTTCTAGTTGTAAATCAGCTAATGAATTAGCCTGAACACTATCATTTGAAGTAACGATCAAAACATAATTAGTTGAAATCAAAAAAAGGGTTAGAATAAAAATAAAAAATCCTTGTAGGTTGCAACACTTTTTATTCATCTTAATTTTCATATTTAAATACCTTAACTAAATATATAAATTATTATACAAACACCATAATGGAATGAAGTGATTCCTATACTATCTATGTTTATGATATTATTTTTATTTAAATGTAACTATCAAATCTTAAAAATTACTGAAAAAATTTAAAAAAAGAAAAAGAGAGAGATGCAATTATGCATCTATTGGTAGTGGAGAACTCCACTCTGGACTATACATAATCAAGTTAGGATCCCCATAAATGACCTGAACCGTAGTAATTGAGTATCCTTGTACTGATGAAACACCATACATTGATGTTGGATCAGATGTGGTAAAGTCCCGATAATGTAACCAAACTTGTTTTGAATAGGCTGGGCCAATCATTTCACCATCCAATAATATATCTTGGAAGAACTCATCATCTTGTAAATCAGCTTCAGGGCATAATCCAGAACCAGCATTACCATACCATACAACAGCGCCATGATCTAGATACACCATCGGTCCAAAAGCATCACCCGTGGTACAAGACATGTAAAACACGGCACAACTACGTAAATTCTCCGTCAACTCGTCAACATAATCATAATGGATAATGTCATACAAAGATGGAGGCTCCGCATTATACCAACTTCGACCGTTACTCCGTGCCATCTTCCAGTTGTCAAAACCTGCATATCCTCGCCATGCATCCCACCAGATCTGTTCTGGATAGTTACAATGCTCTGTTTGTACGTATTGAGCTGAAATACCAGATCCGCCAGTTCCATGACCGGAATAATACATCAAACTTGCACCATCATTCATTCTTTTCAAATGAGCATCCCATAAACAGTGGCCTTCAAACTCTCGGAAATGTGAACCAAATACTTGTTTTAAAAGTCTACTTGAATATACGTTATGACTTTCACCATCATTAGTGGTCCACTGACCCCCATCTGGGAAATTCATGAACTGAGACGTGGTCACATCACGATTTGGATTAGCATAAATCAAAGCAGGATACAACACATTTCTATTAACTAAAGCTGAAATATATGCTGGGGTTTCACCTGGGATATGGCCTGCATAAGATTCATTACCCATCATTACTGAATGAGCAGTAAGATAGATATCTTTTCTGGGCGCAACAAAAGCATATCCTTCCTGTCCTTCAAGATCAAGACCATAATCAGCAATCCAGTTATAAATTCCATCATGTAATTCCTCATTCCAGTACCGTTTTGCATCCATACCAAGAGGTGGAATGCTTCCAGAACTACCACCTGTAACTGCATACAACGCAGCATTTATCAATGATTGAAGAGTCCAGGAGCCTTCACCCGGAAGTGGCTCTTGTGCATCAGGAAGATGCCCTGTTGCTCTAGAACCATGATAATAATCTCCATCCCAGAGACGGAATGTTTCAATACGATCTGCAACTCCAGCTGGATTACCGGGAGCATCACCAATTCTTAGAATCGGTGAACAATGATAAGCTGCAAGCATCGATGCAGAGGCAAAATAGCCATCTCCTGATTTAATTGAGGTTATAGTGATATAGTTCTCTGAATGATCATATGCTTTAATATAATCAATGATTTCTTGCATTGTTGTTAAATCAGCTTCAAGTGTTGGTAAATCAGATTTCACTTCAGATCCGATATCCCCACGTTCGACAAATATAACCTTATTTACACCAAGATCAGACAATGCTTGTGATGTAGCTGAAGGTACGCTATCTTCTTTAACAAAGAGTAAAGGTGCGTTTTCCTGAGAAGCAATTACTGCAGCATTTGATGCTGAAACACTTGCATCAGCTCGTTTTTCATTAATAGTAGTTAATTCACCAGTTAATTGATACGTAGGATTACTTCCATCAGCATATCGTGGAACTACAATAGCCGTCCATTCTCCATTTTCAGGGTGAAGTACTTCAGCGGAAAATTCAGTGTGAGGTTCAGGATTCCATTCTCTCCAAGGATTCTCTTCAGGATTTTCAAAACCATGCCATTCATGCATTGGAAGAACCGGACCATTCCATTGTGGAATATCCGGTGCTCTCATGTTACCATCTGGATCAACTAAGAACACAAGCAAATCTGAAAGTTCATCTGTTTCAACGGTAACTTTCAGTTTTGCATCACCATCAACAGTAATTGGATATCGTTGACCACCAATTTTAGTAATCTTATATGTGGAAAAATCATCTACTCCTAAATCTGTATTAGCACTCCAAATACCTGGTACCGTTATTGGAAGGAACAGATCATCAGCACTTCCAGCTCCATCATATGGAGTTGGCCACCAATCACTTCCCTGAGGCATATAATTAGGATAAAGATTAGTTAACATGGTACAAGCCTCATCACCCCATGATTTTGTAACTTGAGGAATATCTAATGTTATTGCTCCCCATTCTTTACCAAGCATCATAGGATAACCAAGGGTTCCTTGAAGTTTTGAATCATCACTAGATAATGTGATTACATCTTTATTTCTATTAAATGTTCCCGTTTCATCAATCACCGTTTCAACTGTATCCTCATAATCACTTCCATCTACCGCAATTACAGCAAGATCAGATGATGGCCATTTTCCTGTGGCAATTTCTGCTGCAGCTGTGATAGGATCATTTGGAAGGTTATATTCTACAGCCGTTTTACCGTGAGAAGCTAAATATGTATTCCAATCATCAACTAGATATTGTGTAGTAGTATCAACTGTTCCCCGATCAGCATCAGTATCAAAGTAATTAGTTGGAGTTGGGTCTCCTTCATAAATGATAGGAGCTAAAAATCGTTGATTATTTTCAAGATAATTACTGGCTGGAACTGCAGCTAAATATGCATATTCATCTTTCAAGGAATCTTCATCATTCTGGATAATATATGTTTTTGCTACAGGAGTTATGTCCGGCTGCGGGATTGGAGCAAGTGGATCAGGAGCATCTGATTCAATAGTAAAGGTTACTTCATAAGCACCAGAACCATATGAATAATATTTCCAATCTTCTTCCTCATATGGAACGTTTGAAAAACCGGGGAATATATCAATTTTTACAGTCCAAGTTCCAGATTCATCCGCGGGATACCATAATTCATCATTATAATAATAATCTTCTTCGTGAACAAGGTCTCCACTTGGATTGTATAGTGAGATATCAAAATCAGAATAAATTGCGGTTCTATCCATCTTGAGAATAAAGTGGATTCCATCACCTTCATTAACATTGAATGAATACCAATCTTGCTCATCATTAACATCAAGATAACCCGAATATGATCCTGGAGAAATTGGAGTTGCCGCTGAGATACTATTTCCGGCATCAGAACCTGTTCCAATATCATTTTGATTATTCAAATTTACATTAACTGTATATTGCAATCCACCTGATGGTACATCCACAGGTTTAACCAGCAAATAATGATAACCCGTGTATTCTGCAGTAAAACTAAAAGATTCGGAACTAGATCCAGCAGATTTAGATGATGCTTTTTCTACCTCATTTATATCCCATAATCCTATGTCTAGATCGCCGCCGGTTCCAGAAACCGAAACTTGAATATTCTGACCTTCACAAACAGAAAAACGATACCAATCTTCATCAGTGATTGAAGTTAGTTCAGCAAGAACCCCACGACCTGGAGTGTTGTCCACAGGTTCTCCAGGATAAAAAACGGTAGCACGTCTCATGCTATCCCCCGCATCACGTTTTGTCCCCATATCCATATTGTCCTCAGAGGTAGCAGAAAGAGGTGACATATCTGGATCTTTTATAACATAATTTCTATCGAGTTGAAAAGGTGGCAACTGTTCCTCAGATTCAACAATTTTTGGATCTAACTTAACCAAATCAGGATTGTTAAAAAGTTTTTCATTATCATTTTCTATTTTTAAAGCATTTGTTGGAACAAACGCCATAGTCCCAACGAGAATTAGCGAAAAAACAACTGCCTCAATTTTTAATCTTCTATTTATTTTCTTCAAGCTTTTTACCCCCTTAAATTGTTACTCACATACTTTTTTACATTTAATAACAGTTACTATTTATAATATAGCTTATGATATAAATAAATTACCATTATATATATTATTTTCCATTATCTATTTTTCCATTATCTATTCCGTCTTATTACATGCTACTAATCCTACAACTTTTGTATAGTCCCAAAATTATTTCCCAATTCACTAAACGTTGAGAATGCAATTGATTTTTTAGCGTTGATGAAGCACAAGTCAAAGAAAATCCGTTATCTGATCAGGAAGATAAAGGTGTTTCTTCTAAAACAAATGCGATTCAATTTAAAGTGAGCAAGGGAAGAGTGAATCAAATCTGGCAAGAAAACAAAAAATAGGATAGCAATCTGTTATCTGATAAAATGTTCGTCATCCTGCAAAACCATTAAAAAGGGAGGAAGCAACCGTGATAAAGGAATCTTATGAGCAATATCGATGGTGGTCGGATGATTTAACTAATCATCCTAAAAAATGGAAACGAAATAATTCCATAACCTAATTCATGAATAACTCGCTTGAATGAGATATATTCCATAGAAAAAACGATGTCGATGGGTTCGATATGAACGTGATCATATGATTGACCGCAGATCATATACCCCTGCTATGGGAAGAGATATGAATGATACCATGAGTTTGTTCTATCATTGATGATGGTTTAAGAAAGCGCCTTGTATGGAAAATTTCATGCATGTAACACTAAGAACAGTAAACAGGTTGTTGATGAGATAATAGAAAATTATAGGCATATCAAATCATTTCAGGAGATTATTTTGATAGAGGTGAATATTACGTGCTCATCGAACGTATGAAAAAGGTGGGATGGCAAAAGTTTAAACGTTATTTGGTAGATTTAAGCATCCATCCTATCCATATCAAATGGCAGCACCCATAGAGCAATAGAAATCTAAAGAAATGGTTTGATCGTTGTGAATATTTCGATTCTTTTGATCTTTTTGCTGAGCGTGGCACAATAATCATCATGGAAGGTTCAATTTTGATTAACTTGAGACTGCAGAACAAAATTTTTTAAAAGTGATTTAGTTGAGGAAACAATCCTTCGACTGATATCTCGTTGTTTAAAGTGGCAATGGAAAAAATATGAAGAAAAAATAATCAAACAAAAAGAAGGGAAATATTTTAAGACTATACACAAAAGAAATTGAGTTGATAAAAACTTTTATCGTGCTGTGCTTGTTAATAACATTAAAATTATATTTTCAAGTTTAAATTATATTTTAACCAAATAATTAAATATTGAAAAATTAACATTTTTTCCTAAATTAAACACTAAAATTTATATACTTTGTTTTATATAACAGTTATTGGGGTAAATTATGAACTCAAGGAAGGCAAAATATTTTATGAACGCAGTTATTGTTACTGCAATTGCTCTTGCATTTGTTATGTCAGGGGCAGCAGTACTTACAAATGACACACCTATAGAAAGAGAAAGAATTTTTAAAACGAGTTATGAAGAAATACAAGATGAACTAATCAAAGAAAGTTCTAATACACTTTCTGCAGGAAACAATGTTTGGATTTCTCCTTTTGAAGGTGATGATTATGTACCAAGCATAACCGTTGATAGTGCTAACAATGTAGTCATCATGTGGACTAATGAAGAAACATTTACGACATCATACCAAGGTATCACATATTCAAACAATCCAAGTGATGAAGCGACATGGCAAGATAATGCAGTTGTATTTGCATGGGATGGCATTGATAATCCGTGGGGTTTTGATGTAGCCCATATTTATGGAGATCATTACACGGGCTTAGGTGGTTGTGCTTATGATTACGCATCTAACGGTCAAATTGGTTTTCAAATCGATGACATAACGGATATGGAAAACACACTTCAGTTATGGACCTGGTCTGGAGAATCACCAGAACTCGTAAGTTTGGAAACTGTAGACCAACCAACATATAATGGAATTCATTATCCTGATCTTTTTGGTTGGAGCGATGCTATGGTTTTCCACTTTATTGGAAGTGGATATGATATTCCTGGATGTCCTGTATTTTTCAGAACTGATCCTGTGGCAATGAGTGGTCTTAGTTATTTTGATGCACAAGAATTTGAAGATACGGCACCAGCAAATGCATATGATTACTTCGTAAAAGATACTAATACAATTCACCATGTGATGTCAAATCAAGAAACAAGCAAAATTATTTGGAAGATGACTATTCAAGATGAAGAGGCAGACATTGAATATACACCATATCAGTCAACAATCGCTGATGGTACATATGGGCAAATTGCTGGTAATTCAGATACAGTATTAATAACATACATCAATGGTGGAAATGTTAATGCAATATATTCCTCAGATGATGGTGAAAGCTGGGAAACATCCACTATTGGAACTGGAAATTATGCAAATGTCTGTGAAGCAAATGGTGTTTTCTATTGTGCATATACAAATAACAACAATCTTTATCTTTCATCCTCTGAAGACGGTGGAGCAACTTGGTCAACTGGAACTCAAGTCAATGACGTTGATGGAACCGTTGTCGATGAACACAAATACTTTGACGTTCATAAAGGCGGTATTGTTTGGACCGATGAACGAAATGAAGATTGGGACATATATTACCAATCATTAGAAACAGGACCTGCACCAATCCTCACCATTGAAAATATTGGTGGCGGCTTAGGTGTAAGTGCTACGATTAATAATATCGGTGATGCTGATGCAACAAATGTTCAATGGACAATTGCTGCTGAAGGAACAGTTTTTGTAGGATCTGAATCATCCGGCAATATTGGATCTATACCAGCTGGCGGCTCTGCTTCAATAAGTTCATTCCTCTTAGGATTTGGCAATGTTGATATGGACATTAGTGCAGTAAGTGATGAAGGAGCAAGTGCTTCGGCCTCAGCAACAGGTAATCTTTTATTATTCTTCCTAACAGGTTTAGAATAATATTATTTACCAATTTTTTTCTTTTTTTTTCTTTTTTTAATATTTTAGAGCCCTCTCCATTTTTAGGTAGTAATTCTTTCTTCGAGAACTTAAAGTTCATTAATGTTTATATTCATACAGTATCCTAAAAGGAAATGATTCAAAGACCTAGTATTAATTAATCAACATTATTACCGCTGAATAATTATTGTTTTTCAAAGAATTATCTATAATTATCTGGCTTTAATTTAATCGGAGGGAAACCATTAGATTTCCCAACCTAAATTGGAAAAAAGCCATTCTAAATTACAATTATTGCTTTTTAGGAAAAAGTAATTTAGAGATAACAAAGAAATATTTAGAAAACAAAATATTTAAATATCATAAAATTGATAATATTTTTATTGACATATAATGTCTAATGACCTTTAGATATACTAAAAATAAAAAGATATAGGGGGCAAAATCAGAGGTTACAAATGAAAAAAACCTCTTTTCCTTTATTTCTGTTGAATAAGGGCATTATATCTAAAAATTTAAAAATGAGGCAAAAAAATGAAGGGAAACACATTTGCAATTAAGGCAATGACCTTATTAATCGTAGGGCTGATGATCGCGATGTCTGCTGCAGCTACTCCAGAGACATCAGAAAGCAATGAAATTGAAACAAACATTTCTTGGAACATTGCAGAAGAAAAAACCATTACCAAACAAGCAGATTTCGTTAAACCTGCAATGGTGAAAGAAACACCAGAAACTGCATTACCGGTTCCATTATTTGAAGGCATGCATCCAGCAATTGCTGCCAGTGGATCATCTATTATGTTAGGTCTTGATGATATTGACATGCAAGGTACTTGGTTTTCAGCATCATCTGATGCCGGTGAAACCTGGACTGATGCAGGTGGTTGGGAATTCGGACAAACCGAATATGCATCCATCGATCACTGGGCAGGAAGTAGATACGTTGGAACCATGACCCCAGATTTTTCCACAAGTGGTCAGGTTATTTTATGTGATTTTGTTGATGCTACAGATACTAATTCATGGCTTGGAGCTGCTTGGGATTGGGAATCATACAATTTCTATGATTTTTTAGATATTCAATTCGCTGCTAGCGATGACAGTATGGAAGACTGGCGGCTTGGATTTTGGTCAATTTCTGGATATGTTGGTTATGAAGACTATGACCTGAGCAATTGTCCATTAGTTCAATATCCAACTGGGCCAGATACTGCAACCATTAGTTGGTACCTAGTTGAAGGATGTTCTCGACCCGCTAGCGATGTAGATAAAGAAGCAGGCAACCATTATGCTGTCTGGCAAATGTACAATGGAACATCTGGTTTAAATGACATTTTTATTAGAATTGATAATACAGATTATAATCCAGATAGCGGAGCTGATTCAATAGGTGGTGTCATAGCAACGGGGCTAAACAATGAAAACATGGATATTAGTGCAAATGATGATAATGTCATTATTGTTACTGAATCTGATGGAACTATCTTTGCATATTACAGCTTAGATGGATTTGACAGTTTTGAAGCTGTTGAAATCGATCAAGGTGCAAATCCACGTATAACTGAAACAGAAGATGGTGCCATTATAACTTTTGTTAAAGGCGGCATGTTATATTCCAGCACATCATCAAATGGTGGAGCTAGCTGGGATTCACCAACTCAACTCAGCGAAGGTAATGTATATGATGATTATCATGAAGCAGATATCAGTGAAGCAGGAGCTGTATACACTGGTACAGATGATATCATATATTTCGAACCTGGTGTTGGTGGAGCACGACCAATCATAACTATTGGTGAAATCTCTGGTGGCGTTGGAGTCACTGTTGAAGTAAAAAATATTGGTGATGCAGACGCAGAAGATGTACCATACGCTATAACAGCAACTGGTGGTCTTTTGGGAATGATCAACAAACAAGCCGAAGGCACTATTTCAGTCGCTGCAGGTAGTAGCACTACTGTTTCTCTTCCAATGATTATTGGTTTAGGAGCAGTCACAATAGAAGTCAGTGTAGACTCTGCGTCAGAAACCATTGAAGGAACACAGATCTTGTTTTTCACAAGTATCTAAAAAAAATAATTCCTTCTCAATCTCTTTTTTTCTTTTTTTTTAATTTTTATTATTCATAATC
>CAZYLG010000016.1:0-27795 GCA_964648565.1 uncultured Thermoplasmatales archaeon | reverse complement strand
GGTATTCAATCCTTACCGGCCTAAACGCCCTTTTCACTTGGCTGAAAAGGACTTGGCTATATCTTTGAAAACTACAAAAAAGAGGTATGATGTATGTATTCAAAAAGATTCGCAATTCATCCACCCAATGAATTGAGTGGTCTTCTTGCTAAAAGGCGATAAAATCAGATAATTTCTCTCTTTTTTTATCTTCTTCACTCCCTTCAAATACTTTTCCCACTTCTTCTCTTTTTCCAATTCTTCGTATCATCACTGTGTTTTCATCCGGTGGTCTTTCGTCACTACATCTCCATACATCTGTTAAATCATTTAATTCCATATTTACTCCTCTGGTAATTTTTCCCATTTATCATAAAAACCATGTTTTTTCATAATAGGTGTAAGAACATCATTTAATTCTTCATTTGACATGTCTTCAATCTTTTTCTTTCCCATCTCGTTTCCCTCATTCTCTCATTCGTTTAATGTTTTTAAACTCATCGTCTCTCATCTTACGTTTTTCAATCACGCCAAGTAAAAACTCTTCTTGTTTATTACCTATTTTTGCTTTTATTTTATGGTCGTCGATTCGGCAAACAGTAATATTACTTTCAAAAGGAACATCACTTGGGATGTCGAATGTAACATCCATGCATTCACCAATAGCAAGATTCTTGAAATATTCCTTTTCATTTTTTAGAATAGTATCAAACATATATTCTCCATGAATTTCTATTTATTTAAGTTCTTTTAGTCCATTATTGCGGTGAATGTGATAGTAGATTGTTGATTTGTATTCGTTGATGAACTCGTCGGCATATATAACTGCAAACCGAAATCAACATCTTCATTATATGCTATATCTGTAGAAAAAATTGAACTTGTTGTGTTTATCATAGTCCAACCACTTCCTTTGTTGTAATTAAGGTTGAATTGATTATGAGCAGGTGATGATGCAGAAATCCAATCTGCTGTATTGCTTGTATTCACATATACATCAACTTGAACATTACCAATATTTTCAAGATTGAAATGTGAAAGCCCAGTGGTTTCACTCTCTCCGATATTTGCTGTTGGACTCCAAGTGGTTTTATTGATGCTGATATTAGCCGTTGTTTGTGGGTCTAATGTTACAAAAATCTTGTCATCTGATGGAGTGAATTCACTTTGAGTTGTTGCACTATCTGTTGAAGAAAAACTCCAACTTCCATATGAACTATTATAACTCCAAGCACTGAAACTGTATTGTGTATCTGCATTTAAATCATATATGCTTATACTTGTTCCATCATCCTCATATGCAAAAGTACCGCTTTCCGGGTTAGGAGGTGGTGTTGACCCTTCGTAATATCTTATATGGGTATATGATGCATCTGAACCTGTTTCCCAACTTAAATCTATCTGTGAATCACTTCGAGTGGTTGCCGTAAAATCAATGGGCTCCCCAGGATATACTGTGCTACTTTCTTTTACTTTAAAATTATATGTTTGATTAGTTCTTATGTGAGCGTGTTGATAATTACTTGCATTGACCCATACGGTATATGTTTTCCCATAATCCAAATTGGAAAGTAAAAGATGTTTTCTTCCAGTGTTTTCATTTGTTCCACTGCTGCTGTTTCCATCACTACATTCAATTGTCCAATTGAATTTGTAATCATGCTCTATTGAAATTGACCAGTTCAAAGAAGTGTCAACTGGCCATGTTTCGTTTTGAGGGTTTTCACTAATAAAAGATATTCCATTAAATGCTTCAAAATCAACTGTTTTGTTTTCAGTGCTAATGGAAACTGTTTCATTTTCAGGAACGAAATAATAATCTCCATATGATGCTTCAACAACATAATCTCCGCCAGTTAAATTTTCTATTAGATACTTTCCATCTGAATCCGTGTAATCATAATATACATCTCCATTTATTGTTGCAGTTACTATTACATCTTGCATCTCTTGACCATTGTATGTCACAGTTCCATTTATCTGTCTATCTGGTCCTGAAAACGTAAGGGTTCTGTTACTGTACCATCCATCAGGATTAGTGACATTAACAGCGATATAATTATTACCTGCAGCAGGTTCATAATCCATCGTATATACTCCATCCGGAACAGATTGATTCGTTTGCACTACTTCCCATTCTCCTTCTAATAAATGGTCTTGGTTACTATATGAATTATTAAACGTAAAATTTCTGAGAGCATGCCAAGTGATATTCATATCCAGTTCATTCGGGTTTTCCACTTCAACGCTTAATGTTGTTGACCAGTCTTCCGTAGAATCTTTCATAGGAGTCACATTTTTGATATAAATAATATTTGAGTCAGATGGGTAATCACGATACAGATTAGCACCTGTTCCTCTTGAAATTTCTTGAATATCCGTGAAACCATCATTATCAGTATCATCCCAGAAAGGATGCAAACCATACTTATACAATGCTTCATAATCATTGATTCCATCATTGTTCGAATCCTTTGTTTTCAATGTTTCATCATCAGGAACATTAAAAATGATAAATGAAGGATGACTGCGATTGTTGAACACTGCCGCATTCGAGCCAGAAGCCCACATAGCATCATAATCTATCCCCATGAACAACTGATAAATAGAATTCGAATCAAACGTATTCGGATAATCAGTACCCGCCAATGATGTAAAATCTGCTTTACCGACAACCTGACGACCCATATAATTCGTTAATCTCCCAGTTGAATTATCCATGTATGGTGTGTCATCACCATACCATGTATCTTCCTCAAAATTAATCCAATCATTCAGATACCGTCTGGTATCAGGGAATGTTTGCCATGCAATTGTATCATTTAATGCATCATACTTATATGACTCCCATTCACCATATCCAAGGTCATCAATATAAAACTCATCGAAACTTGATTCTATATCTGAACGTCCCCAATGAAAATTGGTTCCCACATCATTATATGGTGGTGCCCAATATGCCCCTTCAACCTGACGACCTGATGCCTGCCACCAGACCATCACCGCATTATCGATAGTCACCTCATCAGGTATCACAACATTCTCATCGAATACACTGCCAACGAAAAACGCACATGTCCGTTCATGATATTCATCAGTTGGTTCTTCCATCCGCCAATATCCAGTATCAGTACTCGACCCATCGACACCTTGTTCATGTCTTAATACTTGTTTACGCCCTTCGTTATCACCATAGATATACATAGTGTCATCATATTGGGCTTCATATGGATACATCACATATTCCTGTGAATATAAATCTGTTTCATTGGTTATCTCCTTGTAATCATCTCCTGCACCAGGAGATGAAACATTTGCTTGAAATACGATTCTTTCCGTTTGCCCATGTTTCAACCAACGATAATAATCATATGATTCAACGTTTCCGAATTCATCATATAACGTAATCTTCCAAGTGTTCCATTCACCACCATCTATGCCTGTTTTATTGTATTCCCAATAATCCATATTTGGTGAAACGCGAGTCATATTACTGGGTTCTTCCCATACATTATCCTCTGTCCCTCCTTTTCCCCAAGTTACTTCCACTTGAGTGATATTCACCGGGCTTACATCAACGGTTGTAGTCGCATAAATCAAAAGGTCAGTTAATGGAACTGGTGTCGCACTCTCATCCAATTCCGTGGTCATAGAATCGACGCCTTGCTGCCATGAATTACCTTCAAAAGAAGAAGGCCAATTGAAACTTGCATTTTGCACATCTCCTTTCCAATACCCATACATTCCAGCCCAACCTGTCCCTTCATATGGGTCAACATATTCTTTATCTGGAATGTCTAATGTCACATTATACGCAAGTCGTTTCACATTATCAGTGGACTCTCCATCTGCACGACCAAGTAACCATGCAAAATCAGAATACGTTGAAAGATTGTAATCACCATATTTTGATTCACGCCACATCGATGAATCATTACTTGTGGCAACAAGCCAATATTGGGTGTCTTTCGCCATAAAAACAGGATTTGTTAAATTAAGACTTATCCAAACATGAGATGTATCAGGGAACCAGATTTCATCTCTTCCTTCCTGAATAGTATATGCCTCTGTGTATCCTAACACCTCCCCAGGTTCACCATTATCATCTGCACATACTGCTGCACCAAGATGAGCCGGATACATACCATGCCATATGGTGAATATCCGGATTTGTTCATAATATCCAGTGTAATCACAGTCGAATCTTGAAGCAACCACATAATTCTGCTCCGTGTCATTATAATCCGGTTCATGTGTCCTATCTGCAGTAGCAATAAAATATTGGTCTGATACATTCTTATTCCAATGACCAATATATCGTTCAGGAGGGACAAAAGCAGTCACATTAAAAAAACAATAATCTTCAGGGTTAAATGAGGAATTCAGATACCGATGTATCTGCTGAGTTAAAGACCCTGCACGATTGACTTCTCTTAATAATGGAGGAGTGATTTCAGTATAAATCGATAAAATAGGATAATTATCATTCTGATTTTCATCTAAAAACCAGATATCTGGAAAACTAAAATTAGTGGTATCCCAAAATGATTGAGAGGTCATATCATCTGTATTCTTACCTGTACCTCCATCACTTATCGTTGTTCCAGACGTCTGATTATCAAAATAAGAATTTTTGATATCTGAATTCGTTTGAATGTCAATAAGTCCACCGCCACCAGTTACATCACCAGTAGCATACGTTAAATTAATCGTTGAATCAATTGATTCTCCGATTAAACCACCATATGTGGTTCCTGTTGTATTCACTCTTGCATATGCATTTTTAATAGTTCCATTAGAGAAAAAACCGATTAATCCTCCTGCATACTGGTTTCCCTCTACTTTTTTTGTGCTATAAGTGAATGTTTTGCTTATGCTTGTATTGTTTGCATATCCTATCAATGAACCTGTGTAATTACCACCTGTGATATTTGATTGTTTTAATCCAAGATTTCGTATATCTGAATCTTGCACATATCCAAACAATCCAACATGTTCTTCATCATAATCACTATGTAAATTAGAGATAACATATCCTCCACCATCAAAATTGCCATTAAATGGTGTTGTTTCATTTCCAATAGGTTCAAATCCTTTACCATCCTTCCATTCTTCTACATTTTCCGCCGACATGTTGATATCGTTATATACCACAAAAGAGTGATTTTTGAATAAGCGAATATTATCCAAATGTGTTGCATTTTTTATAGTGAATGGGTCTTCAATCGTTCCAGTTCCTCCAAAGAAATAATGGACGCCAGTAAAATTAACGCCTGATACATTTCTTTCTAAATTTTCAACTATATACTGTTTGCCGTCATCTGCATAAAATTCATATGCAAATTTGCCTGCCGTGATATTGTAATCTATGTCTGTCCCATATTCCACGTCGTCAAATTCATAATATCCATCTGCATCGGTGTATGTTGTATATTCAACATTTGTGTTGTTGGCAACAACCTGTACATCAGGGACGCCACCCCATAAATCCTCAGATATTCTTCCTGTGATTTTACAGGTTGTTGTTGTAAACGTGTATATTTCATTGAAGTTTTCTCCCCCTGCAGTTACATTTACCCAAATCGTGTGTGTTGTGTTGTACTCTAACCATTCTGAAAAAGCTAAGGTTTTTCTTCCTTCTCCTTCATCTGTCCAACTTGTACTGTCGCCATTGCTGCATTCAATTGTTCCAGAGCAGGAGTCTGTATTTAGATTTATGTTTACTGACCAATTTGATAGAAAACCCGAGATTTCTGTGCTTCCATCAGCTATGCTTTCATCTCCCATCTCAACAGCAGGAGGCTCGTAATAAACATATGCTAGAATATAATAAATTTCTTCTATTTCATGCAATGCTCTACAACGAACTTTAAGGTTATCTCCATTTATGTCAGACCCTTTCCATCCTTCATTCGACATATCCCAATTCAACGTCTTAGTTTCAGACCACCCACCTTGATAATGATATATAACTTCATAGTTAGAATAACAATATGAACTGCCTGAACACGGCGTACTACAATCAGTGTATCCTGCTGAACTTCCTAGCCGCAAATAAAGCCTCTCATCATCCGCATAGGCCCTCGTCCTCACTCTTATTTTGATACCTGTCACAACTGCATCGTCCGGTATGTTGAAACCAAAATTATCGTATCCTTGTTCACCATCCCACCCACTGCGTGCATATCCGCTAGACCGGTAGCAGTTAGTCCGGCCACTCCATTCATTCCTCCAACATGTACTTGATGGATATTCCCACCCCGCACCATCCATTGTTTCAAAGGTTGGTATATCTTCTGCCTGTACTCGCTGTGGTTGTGTCGGCATAAAAAAAGACCTATCACTGCTCGTTGGTTCAAATGTTTGTATGGGTTCTTCTTCGGAAAAAACAACGTTGGAAAAAGTAATTGTCAGCATTAACATTACAGTAACTATCGCTTTAATTCGCATATTTCAATCACAAATTAAAAAATACGGGCGATATTTAAATAATTTATTACCACACTGCATACTTTATTTTTTTATTTAAATTTATCATATTTGGTTTTTTTCTTTAAGTTCTTGATATCGTTGAGAACATATCTTCATATCTGTATCAGATTCTTTCATACATTTTCCAATAAAAATATTATATTTCGATGGTTTCCTTTTCTTTTTTTTAGTGTTCAATTTATCATCGATTACTTCAGACATGATTTCTTTCAATTCATCTATCGTTAAATCTGCAACATTATCTGCCATGATGAAAAACTACTTTTTATTTTTTAACTAATAGAAATGTGTTATTTCCACAGGAACAATAATAATTAATGGAATCTTTTTTCTCTTTCAGTTCGTTCTTTGACAAAGCAAATCCCTTTTCACTTATTTTTTTACCGCAATCAGAACAAACAATTGAAAATGACATAAAAAAAATATATCTTTTGTTATTTATTAAAATTTTCCATTACCATAAAATATTACTTTTTCTCCCAATCCCGGTCTATCACAAAGCAATCTGTTTCTTTTTCATCTTTGCAAACCAATGGAATGATGGTTGCTTTTTTCTGTAAATCTGAAATCGTTGTATCCAATCTATCTAATAAAGAATCTGATTTGCTGTCCTCTTTAACTTTGAAATGATAATGTCTATACATTCCCATGATGGTTTCTCTCAATGTAATAAATCAGTTGGTTGTTATATACTTTTTTACAAAAATGAATACATTCGATTTAAATGAGGAAAAGAATTGGGTGGATTCTCTTCCCCATTTCCACATTACTGCTTTTAAGTTCGTAATAGGATATTTTATATTAAAGTTTTCTGATTTGTTTTAATCATCCCATTTTATTTTGACTTTCTTTTTTGCTTTTTCTTTTGCTTTGATGACTTCATCAGATAAAATTTCATCAACCCAATCCTGACAAACTAATACTTTATCCAAAGAGATATCGTTCATCTCCGCATAATCTTTAAAGACTTTCAAAGGTATCTTACCTTCTTCATTTCTTGGTGCATTCTCTGTTTTCCGTGTGATGTCCGTGCAAAGCCGTTCAAGTTCATATTCATCGACAATATTCTCTTTTTCCTTATACACCGGCAATGGTTTTCCCTGATGAAGATGAGTTAATATGTGCCACGCTTCTTTTTCTTCAGGTAATTCAGTTGAACAATTACTTGCGATATATTTACCTTGGAATATGATTCCTTGTTCATCGTGGTCATCTATCCTTTCACTCATCAACCCTTGTAAATATGCTTGACCGTGACCCGTTAACGTTACCTTATTAGCAAGATTTGCTATGAATTCTTTTGTAACTCTACATTCATCATCTGTAATGGGTTCACCGCCCATTTTCTCACAAACTTTCGCATCGAGTTTAATCGGCATTTAATATTCCTCTTTTTGTTTTTTATAAGCAATGTATCTTCCAATATCTCTCTCTTCAAGTGGAATTTTTTTGTTTTTAATATGATGAATGCCGTCTTTTTCTTCAATCGTTGCTTCTGAACCACCCAACCATATTCTTCCTCTCCAGTCTCTTAATCTTTTTTCCATTTCATCAGAAACAGTTATTTTATCACCATTTCCAAGTTTATCCCAATCCATCGATACGATTTGACTCATTGCAATTTGTTCATATGATGAATAAGCACGTTTCTTAAAATCAAATTGTTCTGGTGGTTGTCCTTTATGTATGAAAAAAATACTTCTTGGATTGGAGGGTATTGTCACATCAAAACAACCTATAAATCGGGGTTTTTCTCTTTCTTTACCAAATGTTTGTTCTTCGAATTCGCCACAGAACCATTCCATCCTTGTCCCACCTATGCCACCGCGTATTATTTTTGATTCTATTAATTTCATATTTAAAATCCCCATTATATTCGTTTTAAGAACGTTGCTTCAAATAATTCCTCTTTTCCTTTTTTTTCTAATTTTTTTGTTTTTGGATAGAGCTGGTGAAGTAATTCTTTAAATTCTCCGATATGCACTCGTTCTTCATCAGTAATGTCAAGCATTGTTTTCTTGATTTTTTTATTATTTGTTTTAGATGCTATTGTCCGGTAAAGGTTGATTGCTTCCATTTCAGCCATCAACCCTGCATTTAAAAAAATGATGTCGCATTCATCTTTGTCTTTTATATCGCCGTTTACACATGCGTTTATTTGTTCAAACATACTACTTTAAAGAAGAAGACTGTATAAAAATATTGTTACCATAGTGTATACTTATTTTTTATTAGCATGGTTTTATTTTTTTAATTGCAAGTCTTGTATATATCATTTCTTTGTTAAATGAGAAAAATATAAGAATGATTTTTTTTATTACTTATTTTAAAAAATCTTAAGTGAAGTAATATGAATGGAAAAATAAAGTGGTACAATCCTAAAAAGGGTTATGGATTTATTGAAGTTGAAGGTGAGAACGATATTTTTATACATCACTCTGATGTTCCTCAATTTATGACATTGGAAGATGGGGATTCAGTTACCTTCGATACAAGTGAAACTAAACGTGGTTTTAAAGCGATTAATATTATTAAGAATTCATAAATTCTTATTTTTTCTTTTTTCTTTTTATGTAGACCCCTCATGTGATTTTGTAAATCAGTATCAAAATAGTGATTTAGTGATACTATGAGATTTTTTTGTATACGCTTTCGTAGTAAACTCTATTTATCCCAATGTTTATGTTGAAAATGGGTAAATGCTGTGGTAAAAATATATAATCCTAAAAAGAAACGATATGAAGAAATAGATGATTATCATTATTATGATGTCACCGGACATTTTCCAAAATCTGTTTTAACAAAAGAAGACAAGGAAAGATTGAAAGCATGTGAAGGAAAAACAGGGAAAGCATATGATGATTGTGTACAAAATGTGTTGAATGTTCCTTTGCTTTATCATGGAACTCCTAAAAAATTCATTAAATTTAGATTAGATAAAAAAAGAAATACGGCTAATGAAACAAGTGGTCTTGGTGTTTGGTTCACCGATAATAAAAAAGTCGCTGAACTTTTTAAATATGAATTTGAACATCATGCTTTTTTTGGTTATGATGCTAAAGATGTTGGTGGAAGAGTTGTTTCTGCTTTCGTTAGATTAAGAAATCCTAAAGTGTATGAACCATATCCTGGTGATGAATCATTAAAGGATAAAATAAAAAAATTGAAAGAAAAAAAGCGGAAATTAGGGATGGAAAGAAGTATCAATTGGAGCAGTAGTTCATATGATTCCTGGCAAAAACAAAAAAAATATCTGATGGAAAAAGAAAAACTAGATGAGCAGATAAAAGAATTAGAAAAAAAATCTAAATATCGGGATTCTTTCGAATTGATGATGGACGAACGTGATGAATTCGCTGAATATATTAGTGGTGCAAAAGGAAAACGTGGTGCATGGCAGGAACGATATATCGCATTGCATCCAGAAGAAACAAATAAAAGATTTATTGAATATCTGAAAAGTAAAGGATATGATGGGATTGTGCTCAAAGATACAAAATATGATGCAAAAGATGCAGGTGTTAAAAAATCAGACCAAGTTATTGTTTTTAATCCTGAAAAAATATTGACAAAAAAGGATTTGAAAAAATTGACTGATAAGAAGTAACCCCCCATATGATTTTGTAATTATTTATTATATAGTTCTATAGTGAGATATTGAGATTATAATCTTTTTTCTATGTTTTTTAACTTGCGTTCCATAGAAATTGTTTGCTTAGCGATATCTCTTGGTTTTCCTTCATGAATCATCATCTGAGAAATGGGGACAAACAAACCTCCTACACAAACACCAAGTTGTGACTCTTGCAGGAATCTTTTCTTCGTTTTAAAAATTTGATGAAAAGAACCATCAACATCTCCTTCTTCCCAAAGATGATTCAATGCTTTTACATCCTGAAATGTTCCATCAGGCATTAACGCACAAATATATGAGGGTTCGATGATTTTTTTATCGTTTTTATCCTCAAAAAGTTCACTATCAAATCCCATTATATCAATGCCATTATCTCTTTTGCTTGACTTGCTTTAATGTCTTCTCTTTCAATTAAGGATACAAATCGTTTTTCTTTTTCAAATGATTTGTTAGACCCTTTAAATGGTGGAATGTGTAAATTACTGCAAGAGGTGTCTTTTAAAAAATCAAGAGTTCCTTTAATTTTCTCATATTGTTCTTCTATAGGTATTCCTTCAGAAAATGATGTTTTTACTTTCTGTCGGTCTAATTTGTTTAAATTATTTATATCGCCTTCAGATTGTAATAATCTCTTATATCGGTCTATTTCCCGTGGCAACCAACTATATCCTTCCTTAATTGGTTCTTTAATTTCAAATGTGCAAACTGCTTTTTTATTTTCTAATCCAAAACAAGTCATATTTTTTAATTTATATTCTGTTTTTGAAAACCCCTCTTCTTTTAATTGCTGTTTCAATTCATCTAATTTTTTTAGGACATTGTATTTTCTTTTATAAATTGGTGTTGAAGTGTCAACTGGCAATGATATGAAAAAATGCTTGTTTTTCATGTATAACATATAAAATTAAGAAAGATAAATAGTTTACTACGATTCAGTATACAATTCCTCTTTAGATTTTGAACAATTCAAATATGTTTTTCCATATTGGTCGGAAAGAATACATGAAACAGAGTCGTTCATTTCAATGTTAAAGTCCGTTTCTTTCTCCTTCTCCTCGTTTTTAAAAATGAATTTGTCTATCAATCCAGTGTCAATTGTTTGAATTGTGTTTCTTTGCTTGTTTTTAAAAGCGATTGTATCCTTGTCTTTAATAACAAAAAAAACATCTTCGATAAGCATACGGTCATCTACACATTCAATTCATCTTTTCTTTCCATCGGAACACAATACAATCCTCCAAGTACTGCTCCGACATTACACATCAATCCTTCTTTAGAAAACTGAGAGACAATAAATACATTATCTGGTCCATAATCTACTTTATCAACATGATTCATTTGAATGTCTGTGATATTTTCAACTTTTTTCGTTTTAACAGGTAAAGTAAACTCACAGGAAAAGAAATTGTTTTTTTTATCAGGTTTGCAAACAACCGTTTCTACATTCTCAAATTTATGTTTAATTGCCATAATCACCAAAACCTTTCTCTAATTTCTCTATAGGGAATTATTTTTTTATTAGGTTTGCAAAAAACCGTTTCTACATTCTCAAATTTATTTTTATTCACCATAGTTACCAAATTTTACCAAATTCTTTCCAAACCATTTTTTTAATTGGATAAAAATCTTTTTTCTTTACTTCTCCATCAACAACCTCATAAACAAATACATGAGGTTCATTTTTCTCAAGGAACTCACTTTGTTCCGATAAGGAAAGGTCATGTTCCATAGACACGGTTCTATCAAGATGGTCAGTTGATGCTTCAAAATCACCATATAATGATTGTCCTTTCTCTGTTTTAAATAAAAAAGTTGGGTTTTCAACGAGTCTACCAAAATTCATACTGTTAAATTTACCTTTGAAATGCCCATCAATATCATCGACTTTACAAATACCATCACCTTGATAATCTCCACCAATTATCTCACATTCATCCTCGGTGATATTATTTCCTTTCATACCAATACAAACAATTTGCATCTATTTAAACAATGTGGCAATTTAGTATACAGATTGCTTATTTTTTCTTTTCAAAATATCGTGTTCTGTGGCTAATTTCGCCAAATTCCTATTAATATAACCAAAATCATTTTCTAAAATATGAGAACCTAATACCTTTCCATACTTCGTTAATTTTATAGTATGTTAATACCTCTCATTTATGGAATATATCTTTATTACTCCTTCATCGTTGAATCGTTGTCTACTCTGTTCTTTGATTTTGTGATGTTTATTACAACGTATTTTTATTTGTCTCATTGTTTCTTCTTGCAACATAAACAATTGTTCTAATGTCATCTCATCAAAATCTATCACTCTATTCATATGACCACTTTATTTTTTATAGTTCTCCAGTTGCATAATATCTAAATATTTTATAAAAGACACTGGAAAGGAACTAATAATCTTAGTATAACTGGATAACTCCTACAAAGTTTTTTCCATTCATCTTTTTGAAATTCAAATTTAAATCGATTCATATCATACCAACCTTATCTCGATAGACTCTGTATGTATTTTTCTTGCTTCAATCCCTTCAGCAATTTCTTTATATTCTTTTGTCAAATCATTTGGATTGAAAATCCATGTTTCATCAAATCCTTCTTCATCTTTCATCATTTATATCTCCACAATATATGCTTTCCACAAACAATACAATGAATTTCACTTACTTCCATATCAATGTCTTCTCCCTTTATACCAATCGAACATATCACGTCTGAGCTTAGCCATACGACCAGTTTCAGGTTGAGTGAATACAATGCCTTCAACGAAAGCGTTCTCCTCCTCAGCCTCCTCTATGGACTTCCTATGATGTAAACAATAGAACAAAGGAATCAATCCATCTTTAAACCAATTACTAATAGACTCGAAATCAGTCGGATACCTACCCCATGATTTATAACGCAAATGTTTCCGAGCATAAGTATCAAATGGAATCCAAAGATTACCTTTCATATTATATGGATTACCATTAACTCGTTCTCCAATCAGTTCACCAAAATACTGACCATCGCCAAGAAAATCAATATATCCTCTTTTGAAGGATTCTAAAACACCCTTAGTTATGTAATCTTTTCCTTTATTTATTGTAGGTATTCTCTCAGTCCGATTATATATTTCAACAACTTGACCTTCAATAATAACGATTGATACATTAGTACCATGTAATTTTTCAATTGCCATTACCGAATCATCTTCAAAAACCCATTCATAACCTTCTGAAATCTCAGGAGTCACAATATAACTACCATCAATTTTTTTTCTCACAAATGGACTCTCTAATTTTGGCATGTTTTTAACTTTTATATTTCTCATATCATGTCACCACTCCTTATCATTTAACGAAATTCATAAATGGCTCAACTGATTCTTCCTCTAAATTACCAATAATCACTTGTTGCTGTGCTTCTTCAGTTGCTTCTTCCTCAGTATCTGCTTCAACTATTATTGACTGAAAATTTACTTCCCATTCCATCTAATCACCTTGTTCATATTAGTCAAAACATTTGTTTTCAGTTAGCCATTCATCAATTGTAAAAGTAATCTGCTGGTAAAGCGTAGTAATATCATCATACCAAATAGTATCATTAACATCTCTTGCATTCTCAAAATCTGATTCGATTTCTTTTAACAAATCCTTAACGGTTCTCCTTTTATTTTCTTTCAACTTGTGATATAGATTATCAAAATTCTTAACTTCTTCATCTGTTGGTTCACGACCATGATTTTTTGCTTCAAATAAAGCAATCACTGTTCGTTTCATAATATTTAAATCATCATAATTTAACATTCTTTTTTCACTCCTTTTAATCCCTTACTGCCATGACATATATCCAGGTTGATTATATATGAATAATGTGACTGATTTGTAGTTTTTAAATAGTATCAAAATTAAAATATGGTGATACTATGAGACTGTTTCAAAACAATAATCTGCATCATCATATTTTCCCATGCAAGCAGCAAATTCTTTTGCTTCTTTTAATGTATCAAACTCAATTCTTTTATAATCTGATTTATGTATTTTAAATATTTCATTATCGCCACCATCAAACTCATATACTTCAAATCTACGTTTACCTGAACTGAACTCATTGCTCATTATAAAATATTTATTGCCAATTAACTCATCAGTGTGAACTTTAGATTTAAAAAATTTCATTGTATTGTAATCAAAGAAATGGCTTCCTTTATCATTACTTAATTGAATGACTGCATCCATCGTATATCTTTGAGGGTTGACTTTTACATCTTCACGCCAACATTTATCAACAAATTTTTGAAAAGAAAAACGAGTTGGATTATGTGTCTCCACACCACAAATCTTGTTTTTATCTTTATTTCTTTTTTCAGCTACTAAATATTTCGCACCATCTGCTGCCTGAGAAATAATCTTGCTTTGTTCCACTGTTGGTTTTTTAATCATATCTACAGAAACGCCATCTTGATGGCTGAAACGAATCGCATCGCATCTTTCCATGAATTCAGTGATGGGGAGTGGTACTTCTCTATGGTCAATTGCTCTTTTTGATTTTAGATAATCCCGCATTCCTTCTTTCGGATAAGTATAATCGCCAACTTCTTCATATCCTGTACTTGTCTGTCTTTTACCTGATAAATCAAGCATCCGACCATCAGGATAAATCCAACCTGCTTCCTTTATATCCTTAGTCAATCCCATTTCTTTTACTGCTTGCTCACAAACATCCATCAAATTCACCTTCCATTAACACTCTCTCCTGTTAATCAACACAACCGGGATTTTATTGATACCTGTTCTTCTCGCCGATTCAATCCGATGTCTTCCCTCATGCCCAACAAGATATGTTTTTTTATTGTTGCTTTCATTTTCTTGACAGACGAGCAACCACGGTGGATTAATTGGTTTCCTTCGTTTCATCCGTTCAGTTAATTTATCAATCGAATCTTTAACATAATGCTCTTTTTTTTCTCCGTGAACATATGCAACACTTCTCGGAAATAATTTTTTAGCATCAGATGGTTTAGCATGAATCACTATTGCTTCATCATTCTCAAGTTGCCGAGGTATTTCAGATTCACCATACCAATCCGAAGAATGCGAAAATGTAATGAATCCATCGATATCACATAAATTTTCTTCAATTTCTTTTCCACCTAATTTACTGCAAACGTTCATATCTTTCTCTAATTTACTTACTTCCTCTCCCTTCTTGTTAATTATACTTCCATCATTTAATTTAACAAGTATCATGTTGTTCTTTTCATCCATTTCAATAATATCTGCATTGCTTTTATATGGTTCTTTACGAATATTAGTTATAACTCTATCACCTATTCTAATGTTTTTTTCATAGCGGTCTTTCATATTTTTTCTCCTTTTTTTATTATTTTACAATCACAAAATGTTTTATCTGTTTTACAATATCCGCCATCGTTCTCTGTTTTAAATGCAATGAATTTATCATCAGTAAATTTTTTATCAGTAACTTTATGTTTCAAATCTGAATTTGTCATGCTTATTCTTTTTATTTCTCCTTTCCTATAACCTATTTTTACTGGATAATGTTTTTTATCATAAGAAGCAATCCCTGTTCTATATTTTTTATTAGTGTCGCAATCTTCAGTAAATTCAATATCTACAAGAGTGTGACCGCAATTATTCTTATCAAGCACACAATAAGTATCTTTAATCTCTGCGTTGCATCCATTGAATGTTGCTTTTTCACCTTTGGGGCTTAAATAAAAAAACTCCATTGATTTTTCTCTGCCTTCTTTTGAACGATATTTTTTAATGTCATTACCCCAAATTTCTTTACATAACTCTAAGATAATGGGATTGTCGGTCATAATGAGTCTGCTCAATTCATCAGAAGGAAATCTTGATTTTTTTTGTAATTCTCTCACCCATTGGTTCATAGGAATGATTGTTTCTTTTTCTCCTTTCATAATCATGCTTTCATGGAGATTGCATGTTTTAACAGAAATAGGGACCGTGTTCTTCAGTAAGTCATCAAGAGGTATGTTATCACCTTCTCCTCATTACAAAGATTAAAATTAATAAAAATACTATGCCGATGAAAATACCGAAATATACTTTATTTGATTTTATTTTTTCTTTTACTTCTTCACTGATATTTTCATGTATTTCCTCTTCCTCCCCGTCTTGACTGTTTTGCTCCGTTTCTTCCTCATTTTGTTCTTCTTGTTCTTGTTCGGTTTCTTCTTGTTTTGGTTGTTCATTCAACGTAAATGATAGGGTTTTATCTTCGTTAAGTGTTATCTGTTGGTTTTCAGAGTTGTATCCTTCTTTATAACATATTATTTCATATTCACCAGAATTTAATTCTACTTCAATTCCTGTCGGCTGATATTTCTGCTCTCTTGTTTCTATGTTGGTTATTTTAGCGGTTGCTCCTTGCGGATTGGAAGTAACAAGTAGTTCATATGTTTGGTCATCTGCACTTTCTTCTGGTGGTTCATCTATTATATCTTCAGTATGAACATTAAGATAAATTTGAGTGCATTCAATCGGGGAATCCAATTCAACAGGTTCATCAGATGAAATATGAAGATTCAGCCATTTTCCATCTTCATATGATATTTGATTAGAATATGTTTCATCATTGTATTCTGCTGTAATTTGAACTGTTTGACCTGTGTCTATATCAAAAAAAGTTGTTGAATAAAATCCACCTTCATTTGTAACTGTTGATTGGCTTTCACTATTTACATTGATTATTACTGGAATGTTTGATTTAGGTAATCCATTGATTAATACCATTCCATTGACTGGTGTTGGTTCAAGTGATGCAGATTGGATTTGTTCATCTAATATTTTTAATGAAATCCCTGCTTCTAATTGATTTATCTCTCCCCATTGCCATTCATTGTTTGTAAATGGATTCTTAGTAAATGTTGTGGAATATGACTGCCATCCACTCTTCTCTTTGTCATATTCTGACGTGTATTTTGTTTCACCATCTAAAACAAGAACCCCTTTTATACCATATTCTTTTGTTACTTCTGTTAGTTGCGGGTTTTTAATTTTGCAAACAGTTACTAATTCAACGGATTGGATTCTTTTAGACGAAGTACTACTAATGTCTTCCATTTCATATGTTTGTTTCTTCCAACCCACTCCTGAAATGGATATAACATCATGTTCCATCGGATATTCATCTACTAATGTCCAAGAATTAGATTGTATTTCAGTATGTGTCCCTGATGAGATGGGTTTCAATCTTGTTGTTTCCATACTTTGATATGTTAAAGAATCGGATGTTAAAAATAATGCAGAAAGTATTACGGCAAGTCCCATTACTATTATTGTTGCTTTTTTCAAATGACCACATAATTAAAAAAGGATTTTAAATTAAAATAGGTTGTTACGATTTAGTATACTTACTCTGGAAGTTTTTCTGGATTTTTATTGAAATGAATGATGAGTTTAATTGCAAAAATAATTGCTAAAATCACTGAAACTGTTAAAAAAATTAATTCAATATATGCTTCACCTAACAGGTTTATGTGAACGCTGAATTGATAATCATTAAAAAAATAAGCATACAGAAAACTTACATATAACACTATTGAATTTGAAATTAAAATGAATAAACTAAATAAATAAAGTGCTGTCTTGTTTTTTTCATTCATAATAAATTAAAACTTTTTGAAGTATTAATACTTTGATGCAAATTAGTATACTATAGCTGAACAATTAGTATACCTTTCAACACCTCATGTGATTTTGTAAAACAGTATCAAAAATTAATATTGTTGATACTATGAGATTTAATAATTTCAATTATAATACTTACTTGAGCGTTTTTTAAAATAGAAAAATATTATAACTTTGTGAAGATTCTCTTAAAAAATTTAAATGAAATAAGGATTGATAAGATATGATTATACTTAAGTTACGACTTAGAATAATTGGAGTGAATTGACATATTGGATTTGGTGATTTTTATAACTAAGTTGTATGTTATAGGAGCGGGATTATCGGGGTTGACCATAGCCGATTATTTTCTTGATAAAAGAGATATTGTGGTGATGGAAAAAGAGGAGTTCCTTGGAGGGAGAATTAAAACTCTTCATTCAGCATCCTCTTCTTTTGAGATTGGGTCACAATTTTTTTGTGAATCCGATACAAATTTTAGAAAACTCATTAATAAAAAAAATTTGAGCGGAGAAGTCATCCCATTGGATTTTTCAAAAATTTCATTTTTTTATAATAATAATTTGTTCGGTGATACTAATCAAATAATTTCAGTTATCCAAGACATTCTAAATTATAATAAGAGCATCAATGAAAATGAATGCTTTGATGGTTGGTTTTTAAAAAACTTTAATAACGATGCTCTTTTTATCCCTAAAGGAATTATCAGAGCAATCACATTCTCTGATTCTTCAACTGTATTAGCCTATTATGCTAAATATATTCTTGAGACATTTTTTGAAGAATGCTACACTTTTAAAAATGGTCTTGAAACAATAATTTCTGCTTTATCTCAGAATGTACCCATTGAACGAACCATAATTAACCAATGTATTATTCAGGATAAAAACTTAGTGGGGCTGGATACTGATAGAGGGTATATTGATACCGCTAATGATTTTATTGTATCGACCGCACCTCCAGGACAAATCCAGTTTAAAGGTTCTTCTGAATTAGATACTATTTTTCAGGATATGCATTATAATGGTTGTATTGTCATTTTTTTTAAGATTGATTCACTTTTTTCAGATTTTCCACATTATATATTTTTCCCTGAAGAATACTATAAGATTTCAGTAATTGAACAATTTGAAATTGGGATGAATAGTTTTATTGGGTGTCTTTTACCATATCAAAACAAATCTTTTGATAAAGAGGAGGCAATCACTGAATCTCTAACGTTTATTAAAAACATTTTTGGAAAAACAATTGAAGGGGAAATAGATGCCTTTTATTATGATTGGAAATGGGGTATGCCACAAGTTGATGAATCATATGTGAATGCAGTAAAAAAACTAAAAAATATTGACATCGAAAATTTACGTTTTGCTGGTGATTATTCTACCTTTTATCCATCCATGGATTTTGCAGTAAAAAGCGGTTTTGACATAATTAAAGAGTTATCAAATTTAATCTTGGAATAATTCTAGAAGATTGATTATTTCTTGTTCAGATGGGTTATATGTGCCATTTAATGAACCTATAAATCTATTAAAGAATGTGTTATTTGCTTTTCTCCAGATTTTTCGAGCAAAGAAAGATTCTTTGATTTCATCTTGAATTTTTTTACAATATGATGTATAGATTTCATTGTCTCCTTTAATTAATGATTGGGCAGCGTAATATGCTGACTCAATAGCATAATTGAGACCATACCCAAGGAAAGGATTATGGAAAAAAGCACTTCCACCTATATGATATGTGTTTCTTTTTGCATTTTGCTTCAATCCACTTATTCCAGTTCCGCTAAAGTAATTAAAAATTTGAATGTTGCCAAAATTTTTTTTAATAAACTCGTTAAGGTTCCTTTTCAAATCCGTCTTTTTAGAGACTTTCTTATCCACTACCAAACATACAAATGTTTCTTTATCCACAGACCCTGAATAAATGTATCCGCCAGGGGCAATATTCCAATCGAAATAGATTTTTGCATGAGGGATTAATTCGGTTTGAGGAGATGAAAAAACTGCTCCAAAACCTGTAAATTTTGCTAGAATTGTTGAATCCTGATTTTTCGGGTTGTTTTCCCCATCAGCAAAAATAACATGCTTTGAAATTATCTTAGTTTTTTTAGATAGGATATATTCAATCTTATTTTCATTCGATTTTATTCTATCTACAGTTGAATTAAAAAAGAAGGTTGTTAAATCCGTTTCTTCTCTTATTTTTTGATAGAGATTCTGTTCGATAGAATCATTTGTGTTCCCTCTCTTAAAATAAAAATCCTGAATTGTTGAATCTAATGTAAATGTATCGTTTGGTGAAATCCATTCTGATTTTGATAAAATTTTATTTGGAGAAATATTTATTTTATCAAGAATTGATTTAATGCGATTTCCTTCTGTGATATCAAATTTGAGGTTTGGACTGCCAACAGTATTCTGTTTTTCTAAAACAGTAACTGAAAAACCCTGTTCAGAAAGCAACAATGATGTGGTCAGTCCAGCCGGTCCGGCACCTACAATAAGTACGTCACATTCAATTTTTACCATCTTTAGTTGATATGGAAAATAAATATAAAATATTTTTGTAAATTTAATATGTATTCTAATTTGTATAAAACTATAAAAGATTGTTACTGGATTTTAAATAACAATGGTTGACCAAAAAATCGCTGTCTGTGAAAAACTTGGAGGGTTCGTAGAAGAGGATGATTGTGTTTTTTTAGATTTACACATACAACAGGCCACACTCAACTGTGAAGAACCACCTCTACTTGGAAAACTCACTGACCTTCATAAGTCTCCCCTCTGTATGGTTCCGCTTGATAATCTGAATGATATTTCTAAGGAAAAAGAAAAATATCTTATAGAACAAAAAGAAAAGAATTATTTTAAAATTTTTCGTTTGAGTTTAGTTTACGATGAGGGGAGAGGAAGAATCCCTCCAGATGTTAGTTGGAAACAAAGATGGGTAAAAAAAGAGAAGCCGCCTAAAAAAAAGAAAAAGAATAAAAAAACAGGAAAAAAGAAGAAAAGAAAAAAAAGGATGAAATTAGATGTTTACCCAGAGACGGAATCTGCAGCATACTCAGAAAAACCGATATTTGGAAAAGCAGTATACAGAAAAAAATATTAAAAAATTATTTTTTGTTGTTTTTCATTCTTTTTATGTGTCCGTTCGCCCATATTGCAAAATTCTCTGCCGATGATGTTTCACCTCGTTCAAAACTATTTAAAGAACCAAAATATAATGGTAAAACACCAAGGCATCCTTTAATTCTTTTAAATCTTTCAGGACTTATTGGTAAAAAAACTTGATTTGCATCTAATGTTCTATTAGGGGATTTAGATTTATGTGTAATCCCCCATTCTTTTGAACCATTTGACCATAGTATGATAATTCCATTTTCATCTCGGTCTATTCTCCTTCGCCCATAACTATTTCTCTTTGATATTTCATTATTAGCTATATTTACTGCTTCGTAATCTTTTTTTGTGAAATTCTTTGATATTTCAGCACATTTTTCTGGGATTTCTACGTGTTGTTTTTGAGAAAAAGTGAAATCCAATATATCTTTTATTTTTTTCTTTTTTATATCATCTTTATTTGTCATTTTTCTCAAATCCTAATCTTTTTTCGATATCTATTGTTCTCAATTCTTCTCTTGTTAAATCCCATGCATTCTCTTTAATCCATGTCTTTTTTGCTTGTTTTCGTATGTCTCTTACCATTTCTGATTTGTTCCATCTTTCATTTTTTAATTTTTCATATCCTTTGCGTATGTCCATTATTGCTTTTGCATCCACTTTACAAATTTGATGTCCGTTTCCATCTATGATTTTTCCTGTTGCTACATGCTGCATTTTATCTTCATCATATTCCCTTTCTATTCGTTGATTGCAATTATAAACACTATAAGTCGTTGCTTCAAGAAGGCCATACATTATGCGATTTTTTATTTCATACAGAACGTTTTCAGGTGTTTCCTTTAATAGATTATCCTCTAATATATCTCCATTTCTTGAAATATCAATTGGTTTTCTTCCATTGACTATATCTTTTAGATGTATTGGGTCTCCAACTTTTTCAAGGCGATATGGTTGATATAGTGGTTTGGCACCATATTTAGATATTTGTTCCCTCACATAAGATAACCCTGGAGTGTCTAATTCTTCAGGAAGGATTGACAAGCAACTTGCGACATCATCTAAATCATTTTTAATGTTTTTATAACAAGCAAATTGCCATAAATTACTCTTCCAATCAGTCATATTTATCGTACCTTATTTTTTATTTGTGTGTGTAGTAATATAAAAAATAAAAAGTATCTACTTAAAATTACTGACCATAATGAATACAAAAGTATTTTTTAAAAATAGTGATGTATACCTATTTGTAGTTACTCTTTTATATCTTTAAAAACATTTATTCTTTTAAATAAGTGATAGAATGATGAGTGACGACATTGAAGCCCATATGGTCAACTGCAACCCAAAGGATAGGCCGTCTAATCTAATAAATCACATTAGTGAACATGATGGAACTAGACGAAGTGAGCAGGCGTGTTATCTTATAGAAAAGTTTAACCCTGAAACAGCTAAAGACATGGCTTTCATAATGTATGGTAACGAACAACCAACTGTTGCAGGAAATAAAATGATTGATTATTATCCTATGTTCTGGGAAGATAAAAAACTTGTAGATTTCTGTAGAACATATGCTGAAGAAAAATATCCAAAAGAAAAAGATGATAAACCCTTTTCTGGTAGCAACCGTAGTATGAGAGAATGGGTTATTAAAACCTGTGTCGGCGGTGTAGATAAAATAGATATATACGCAGATGTTTGGAGGCTTTCCCCCAATATTAAACAAGAATATCCTACTAAAGAAAAATGGAAAGACCGTTTTAAAGACAGCAGGATAGTAACAGGGGATGGAGATAAACCTTTTGAAGGATGGCATGATTTTAAAAATAAATCTGAAGAGTATGAATTAAAAATCGCTAAAAAAATGGAGAAAATATAATCTGAAAAACTCCAAGCTGAAGCAGAATACAAAGCAAAGAATAAAAACAAAAAGTGATTTGTCAATTTTTGTAAAACTTTTTATTAGTTTACTTAATGAATGTAAAATTATTTTTTTAAAAATATGGTGCTTCTTTTTTGATGATTTCCCCCGTTCTTTTAATTGTGAATAATGGTGTGGTGACTTTTTTAAAAGACCATGTATCAAATCTTTCAGAATTATTAAATTCTTTTATCATTCGTGGTTTATAATCAATGGAATAACAATGTATCTCATCGTTTTTTTCACCATGTCCTTGGGAACCAACACAAAAGAATAAATCACTATGAGAGATAGATGCAAGAATGTCTTCTCTTGAAAGTGGGAATAATTTATAATTATGAGTATGATATGAAAAAAGATTTTTTTTGTTTTTTCCACATGACTGAATGGTTACTTTTCCTTTTTCACCAATTGCTTCATTACCTTTTGTTATTTTTTTTGTTTTTTCATCATAGCATAATTTAAATGCATGTTCTTTACTTGTCTTCCTTGTTTTATCAATTAAATTAAACATTTCATTTCGATATTTATTTACAATGTCAAAATATTCGTCATCAGTTAACTGCAAATCAACTTTATTTTCGATTACTTCGTTGATAGAAACTATTTAATCACCAAGAGTCAATATTTGTTTCACCATCAAGTTCTTTCAACTGTTGGATATAATATTCTTTTAATCCTCCTTCAGTATGGCGACATGAAAGAATTTTTTCCCTTTTTTTAACATCGACTAAATCAGGTTCTTCACATTCTAATGGAAGCCCAAAAATAAAAAATCCATCCTCTTCATCTGGTTCTATAGTTATCTGATTGTTAGGGGAAATATCAATTCCTGTATATGTCCCCACTTTTCGTAGATTCTGAGGTTTGCCATAATAATCAAAACCATCGCAAGTTTTGCAACTAATGGTATCGGCATGTTCATTTCTCTTGCAAATTAAAACTCCTTTATTTGTGACTCCTGCTTCACCAAGAAGAATCTTTTTCATTTTTCCACCTATCATCCATGATAACGAACAAATAAAAAAATGAGTTGTAAGTATTTATACTATTTGACGAAAAGGTATACGTCTCATTACTTTAGAATGTAAGAGATGGTTTACTTCCTGAAATGTCTTTTATTTCTAATATCTATTTTGTAAAAAATAGTAACACCCTATGCGATTTTGTAAAACAGTATCAAAAAGTAATATTGGTGATACTATGAGATGGGTTTCTACTTGTATATTCCTCCCATGTATTCTTTTTTGTAGTAAGTTATTTGTATCTATAGAGTATTTTATTTTTTATGGTTGTTTTCAATGATGTGGAGAAATGCAATATTCTTGGTGGTGTTGCAGATAAAGGTTTTTGTATTGTTGAATTAGATGTATTTAATTATGCGGATGATGATGTGTCTTGTTATGATTTAGGTGGACATAAAAGAGTTATTAATGATGAGCGGTTTTGTTTTTTTCCTTTAGAAAGAGTTAATGATTTTTCAGTGGATGATTTGTGGGATATTAGTCGAAAGAGAGAAAGAGCTGCTGCTGCTGCTGCTATGACAGAATATTGGAAGAGATATCGTGAGGAACATAAGGTTAAAATAGCAGAAAATTGGAAGAAATACTATGAAGAACATAAGGATGAACGAGCAGAATATTGGAAAAAATACCGTGAGGAACATAAAGATAAAATAGCAGAATGGCAAAAGAAATACTATGAAAAAAACAAGGATAAAATAGCAGAATACTATGAAAAAAACAAGGATAAAATAGCAGAATACTATCAGGAACATAAGGATGAAAGGCAGCAACGAGCTAGAGACCATTATTATCTAAAAAGATACGGTATGACTGAAGCAGAATACAAAGCAAAGAAGAAAAAGCCTCAATCTAAATACAGGATGAAATAACAAAAAAAATATGTGAGTTTGATTTATAAAATGATTACAGAAAGACAAAAAAAATTTTATAAAAAAAGAGAAAAAGAAATTGGTCAACCAGATTTTATTAAATTAAAAAACAAACTGTTATCATTAGGTGGGGAGGCAGTAGTGCCGATGTATGAGGAGGATTTAAATAAAATACTGCGAAGAGGGAAAGTATACGATAATAAAAAAATAGATATAAAACGAGGATATAGAAATGAATGTCATATGAATGTGGGATTCTTACATGAAGTGACAGGGTGTAAAATAACGACAGGGTGGGCATTATCAGATGATGGGTTATGGAGGCAACATACATGGTGTACAAACAATGAACTGTATGAAACGACAGAGAAAAGAAAAAAATATTATGGTTTCACATTAAATAAAGAAGAAACAGAAGAATTTATATCTGAGCAGGGATTGGGACGGGTTCATAATCCTTATGACCAACGCCCTATGTGATTTTGTAAAATAGTATCAAAAGGTAATATTGGTGATACTATGAGATTCGTTAGTCGTATGTTTTACTTATTGTTCTTCTTTTTTGCTTTGTATTCTGCTTCAATCATACCGTATTTTTTCAGATAATAACGGTCTCTAGCTCGTTGCTGCCTTTCATCCTTGCGTTCTTCATAGTGTTTCTTCCAATATTCTAATCGTTCATCCTTATGTTTTTCATAGTATTTATCATAATATTTCCTTTTTTCATCCTTATGTCCCTGATAGTATTCTGCTTTTTCATCCTTGTGTTCTTCATAGTATTTCCTTTTTTCATCCTTATGTTCCTGATGATATTTTTTCATATATTCTGCCAGTTCATCCTTGTGTTCTTCATAGTATTTTTTCATATATTCTGCTTTTTCATCCTTGCCCTCATCTGTTAATTTTCTATAATCGCTTCTGGAATTTACCCTATTAATCGCTTTGTTACGCAATGGTTTAAAAGCATGTTCAGATAAACGCAGAATATTTTCAACAGGAAAACTACACATATACCACCGTGTAGTTTCAGCACCTTTTTTTGAATGAATCCCCATTTTTTTCATACTTTCATCTTCAGTAAAATGACGATGAACATATTCGCCATTAAATGGGAACTCACCACATTTGGTAATGTTTTTAATATAAATATCTCTGACAAGACATCTTCCATCCTCTATAAAACCACCAATAAGTTCGCATTTGGCTGTTGCTCTTTTTGTTTTTTCATTCACAATAATAAAAAACATATATAGATACAAATAACTTACTACAAAAAAGAATACATAAGATAAATAGGAGGAGGAAAAATTAAAGGGAACTTTAGATTAAAAAGAAAGCAAAGGGAAAATCTTTAATTGAAGAAAATATAGTATTGATTATATAAGAACTACTAATCCATTCTAATGAAAAAATCACGAATTTCTCTTTCAATTTTATTCCAACTTACTGCATGGTATCCTATAAAATGTTGTTTCTGCTCTACAAATTGGACATTTCATAACATAAGTGAGGTTTTTTCCATAGATTTTTCGGGTTTGTCTATATTTTCCCAATACTCTGAATTCGATTTTATCATAATTCATTTTCTCATCCTGTTTTATCTATTTATTATTTCCCATTTCCTATTGCTTGCTCTTTTGAATTTACCTTGCGCAACTAATTTTTTAACACAATATCCAATTTGATGTGAATTTAACTCTAAATCATATTCTCTGTTAATCTTGTTTTTATCAAGATAAGTTCTAAAATATTTTCTTTTATGTCTTTTACAAAAATCAAGAATGATATTAATTGTTTTTTCATTATCCATGCTATCACTAATTTAGTATCAAAATTAATTTTTCGTGATACTTTGAGATTTTTTAAGGATTTGTATATTTATTACTTCAATATGGTGAGATTTTGAGATTAAGATTTAAAATGATTGTTTTCCTCTATAATTTTCTGTATCTCATCAAAATAAGGTTGGTTTAAAGATGAATGGTATCTTTCATTAAATAATTTATAAAGTTGGTATTTATATTCATAAAATGCTAATTGATTTTTTCCTTTGTTTGTTATGATGTAAAATGTTTTTTTTCTCATAGGCATATTCTCTATTCCAAGTAAACTCTTTGCAATACCTAATTCAGTTAAATCAATATCATATGTGTCGCTATTCAATCGTATTATTCTTTTTTTAATTGCGAATGTGCTAATCAAAGTGCTCAATGCTTTCAATAGTTCAAGCGGTTGCAATTCAGTTTCTGATTCTAATAACTTAAAATACATTGCTTTATCAAATAAACTTCGTAGTACAAGATATCTACATTTCATACGTTCGGAGATTTTAGATGTCATGCGTATCAAACAAGTGTATTTTTGATTATAGCAACCAACTAGTTGGTTGTATTTATAAAAACATAAGTGAAATGCAGAGCAGACTTAAATACTTTCGTAAATTATTTAAAACAACAAGTGCTACCTTTTTTTCAAACTCTACAGTCATAGCCTCTGCTGTGGCTGGTCAATGCATCTGCTGGATTATGTTCTCTGAACGTGTAGGGAATTGGCACTGGCGGGGGTAATCAGTCCCCTATGTTCAACTCCAAAAGAAATATAGCCCAAAGCGTAACGATGAGAACCGCTAATTCATAGCGAAACTTTTTGTTTCGGACGTGCAGTGTTCGTTGAAAAAAAGATTCAAGGTCTATAGATTTGGACTGCGTGGTCGGTTTGACTCGTTGAATGGTTTGTTGCATGTTGGTCTATAGGTCTCTGATAGAAGAATCAGTGATTAAAGCGGGCAGATGTTAACCCGAAGTTGAAATGTAGAGTTTTGGGTTAGTTTGAACTATAAAAAGAATGATTGAATTGTATGGTTTGAACTAACAGGGTACCTTATTTCTGAGTTACTTAACAGATTACGGGTGTCCCTTGCAATCGTTGTATTTGTATTAGACAATTAACGTAATTGTAAGGAGAGTTAAAAGCAAGTAAATCAGAAAGTTGAAATTTACTAAACAGATTTCAGACCAAAAAGTATATAAAAAAAAATTACGAAATCGTATTGGCAAAAACGTCACCCATTACTATAATAGATA
>CAZYLG010000015.1:0-30097 GCA_964648565.1 uncultured Thermoplasmatales archaeon | reverse complement strand
TTGATAAAGATGATAAAACCGAGGAATGTTTAGATTGTGTTGTCTCCAGTAAACTAAAATATCGCCAGGTTCTCCAATTTCTTTTTGAAACTTTTTTTGTTTGAATCGGTCTTGATCCCGATTCCATACGCTGATTAAAGATTGTCCACCGGGTTTTAAAACACGATTGACTTCATTAAGAGATTGTATTCTATTTTCCTTTTGTTTGATGTTGTGTAATGCAGCAATATAAATGATATTATCAAAAATATTTGATTTGAATGGAAGATGAACCAGATCACCTTGAATTAGTTGAGTATTTCTTATTTGATAGCGTTTTAGTGTTTCTTTAGTGATTGTTAATAAATTATGACTAATATCAAAACCAACGGCCTTTTTTGCATGTTTTGCGAGCGGAAGTAAATGTCGACCATTTCCACATCCTAAATCTGCACATATAGTATGATTTGGAATGGTATTGATGAAATCAATACAAAAATCCCACGTATGCTGTCGGGTATGATTAAAACTTTCAGCAATACGATTCCATGTGTTCAGTGATTCAGATTGTCTCTTATTTGTCATTCTTAGGTTTTTCTCCTAGTTTATTAGATTTTACTAGATTATTTAAATGGTACCTCATCCTGTAATTTTACATACAAGATTTTTTATATGTGTACATCTAATTTTAATATAGATATGTATCTTTCAAAACGAGTTATTATCTTTCTTGCTCTTATTGTATTTGTGGTGACCATCTCGGTTACTTTTGGGGTAATGTGGATGATAAATCATCCCGATCCTTCAACAATTGATTCAGATGATGATGGAGTTATGGATGATACGGATGCCTTTCCAAATGATCCTCATGAGCAAAATGATAGTGATGGAGACGGTGTAGGAGATAATCAGGATAAGTTTCCTTTTGATCCTGCAGCTAGTCAAGATAGTGATGATGATGGTTATCCTGATCGATGGAATCCTGGTAAATCACAAGAGGATAGTACGTCTCAACCACCCTTGGAATTAGATGAATTTCCTTACGATCCAACAGAATGGAAGGATAGTGATGGAGATGGTATTGGTGATAATACAGATGTTTTCCCAAATGATTCAACGGAATCACGAGATGATGATCAAGATGGTGTTGGGAATAATGCAGATCATAATCCATTTGTTGATTTATCCTTTACTTTTTCATTAGATTCAATCACTTTGAAGAAACACGTTGATATTTTGCCCTGGGCTCAGGTATACTTTAAAATTCTTGTTAATGGGGAAGAGTATAGAACTTGGGATAATAATGGAAGTTATTTTTATATCTTTAAAAATCGGCCGAAGCAATTAGAAAAATCATTCTTTTTTGATATTCCTGACTCGGGACCAAAAAAGTATACGGATATTGAGATTTTAGTGTATGATCATGATTTGCTAAGAAGTGATGATGAGATTGATATTAACCAAGACTCTGAATTAACTAGTATACAACTTCGTATTAATCATCAAACAAATTCAGTCATTCCATCATCTGCCGTGATAGGAGTTGATGCGAGTGTCGGATATTCAATTAATCTTGCTGAAGAAATTGAGCCCCCAGATGATTCTATCGAAAAAAAATATCGTTGGCAGTTTAAAGGATCCTTTCATACTATTACTCTGGATATCCCATTTCACAAATATGAATGGGCGGTTCAATCAACAGTGAATAGAAGCCCTCAAAATCGCGGATCTAAGTTCATGGCTAATTTTGTTACCGTTGATGATTCATTAATTATTTCACTTTCTGAGCAACTTAGTAATCTTGCTCAAAGTCATGGATATAATTCTTCTGAAACAGTGAATTTTGTGATGAGTTTCGTGCAACAAAATGTTCATTATTGGGAGGATAGTGATAGTAAGGATCAAAAGGAATATTGGCGATATCCTATCGAAACTTTAGTTGATGAACAAGGCGATTGTGAAGATACCTCAGTTCTTTTTGCTGCACTCATTGAAAATATGAATAATTATGAAGCGGTGTTATTGTTTTACATCATTGATGATGAAACAGGTCATCTGGCTTCAGGTGTGTCAGGGATAACTATTGATGGGTATAGTGTTACTTATGAGGGTGAATCCTATTATTATTGTGAAACGACCTCTGCTGGTTTCAGTGCAGGAGATAAACCGAATGATATTCCAGATGAACCAGAAAAAATTATCCCAATTTAATATAGATTGAAAAAAGGAAAGAAGATTGGTTTTAATTGAATTATTTTTTATTCCACGTAAATAGCTGGTCTTCTTGGTTCCGCAAATCGAGATTTTTGTTTTGGATCATTTATTGATGAATCATCTGCAGAGTAAATCTCAATTGAGCAGTTAAATAATGATTCAAAAAAGGATTTAGCATCGGTTAAATAACGGGTTTCGTCAATTTCAGTTTGATAATATAAAATGTCTTTTTCATTGAGTTTTTTTATTTCTCCCGTAAGTTTTCCTGCATATTTAGATACTTGTTTTGCATGTTTTTTCAAATCAGGATTTGTCATAATGGTTTTCATTAATTGACCCATGTTCAATGATCCTTTTTCTTGTGAAAGAGCGATTGCTTTGTGTAATACCATGTGTTTCCATTTGGGTGCAGTATAAACAATGATTCGTTGAGGTGTAATCTTGGTTACATTTAGAATTTCTTGAATATCATCAACAAGATTTGCTACTAATTTTTCACCAGCAATATGAGATTCTGATTTTGTTATGTTTTTTTCATCTGGTAGAATTGAAGTGGATACTAAAGTATCATAAGTAATGCTCCATAGTTCTTCGGAAAGGTGAGGCGTAATGGGCGTCATGAGTTGTAACCAAGCATTCACACTAGTTTTAATGGTATTTTTATTTCCTCCACCACGTTTGATGTACCAGTTGATATCTTGTGGTATTTCATAAAAAATCATATTTGCTGCTATTCGAAGATTAAAATTATTATATGCATGAGTTACTTTTGAAATGTATTCCGCTGTTTTACTTTCTAACCAAATATCGATTTGGGATTGAGGTTCTTGGTCAATAGTTAGTAGTTGATTGATGAATTTGTAAATATTAGCGATTTTATTCTTATATTTCGTAACTGTTTCAGCATCCCATTCAATGTCAACAAAAGGAGATCCTACATGAGTATAGTATAATCTCATAGCATCAATTCCATACAGTTCAGCAGCTTCAGCAACATGTTCAGCTCCTCCTTTTGATTTACTAATTTTTTCTTTTCCTTTTTGAGTAACCCACCAATGAACAAAAATTCCTTTGGGTCGTTGTTCTGGTGGCATGATTGCTACGTGATTCATGATAAATACTGGGAAATGAACGGTTTTATGTTCCTTTCCACCAAGATTGATATCTACGGGGTACCAATATGAACAATCATTTCTAATTTCTTCCCAGATTTCATTTTTTGGTTCACCATTACCATAAAAAACATAATCGAAAAATTCCGTTGACATTTCATCAATGCTTATTTTCTTTTCATTAACATATTTTGAGAGAAGATAATATGCGGGGTACAGTGTTGAATCAGAAATTGGTTCAATTATCCATCCTTTCTTAAATGGGAATTCCGTGCCTAACCATGACCCTTTTCTGATGCAGGCACGGTCATCAAACCAATCAAGGATTCCAGGAAGTTCTTCTTTGTACTTGTCGGGGAAGATGTGCATTGATGCAACATGTTTTTTTGATTCCTCAGTTAATTTCTTGTTACTATATTGAACAAACCATTGATCAGGTATTTTTTTTATGACTACTTGTTCACCACATCGACAAATTACGTCCTCAGAAAATTCTCGAAGTTGAATTGCCATATCTGATTCGATTAATTTGTTTTTTACGATATCTTTGATCTCTGCGATTTTTATACCTGCATATTCTTGGCATTGTTGGTTTAGGCTACCAGTATGAAATTCTTTTTTGTAAACAAGATCTGTTGCTTCTTCAAGTTTCTCTGTTTCGTTTTGTGAGGAAATGTTTAGTTGTTCACAAACAGTTTTTGCAGGGTTTTCTCCTAAGTCTTTTACATCGATGATGGTGATAGGTTCAATTGGTTCTTCTGTTTCCTTAAGTGCGATATAATCATATGGGGCATGAGCTGGAACAGACATAACTATTCCTGTTGCCACGTCAGGGTCAGCAAATGGTCCAGAGAGAACAGGTACCTTACGATTGATAAGTGGTATAGTCACGTGTTCATGAAGTAATGAAGAACCCGGAATGTTTTCGTTAAGATCTTTGATGTTGTCATGTTGATAATTTAATTTTTCAAATGCAGAAGATGATACTATCCAGGTCTCATCATTGATTTTTATCTTCTTGTAGGTGACCTTTGGATTTATCCACATGTTGGTTACACCAAAAATAGTTTCAGGGCGAAGTGTTGCAGCTGGAAGGATAGTTCCGTCTGAAAGTTTGAATTTAATCACGGTAAATTCCATGATTTCAGCATTTCCTCCTTGGGAAATATCTGTTTCAGATTTATCAACTGCAACAGGTCCGCATTTTGAACAAAAGGGAGCGAAATGTGGTTTTTGAATGAGCAAGTCTTTTTCATAAAGTTTTTGAAATTGCCATTTGATGAATTGTTTATATCCTGGTGAAATAGTGCTCATGATTCTTGAATAATCAATAAGAAAGCCAAATTTTTTCCAGTAATCCGTTACGTAAACATCAGAAAAATAGGAGACGACGTTTTGAGGATTTGTTAGGTTCAAGATGCATTGATCATCACATCCATATTCTTTGAGCATTGCAATGGTTTTTGGGTCTTTTCGTTCTACCTTTTTTGCAAAACCAATGGATGGGATTCCTGAGGCATGAAAACCTGCGGGAAATAAGACATCATAGCCTTGCATTCTTTTAGCTCTAGCAATAATGTCACAATAGGTGAATCCTCTCATATGTCCTACATGAAGATATCCTGAGACTCCAGGATAAGCAAAGTGTATGAAGAATTTTTTATTTGTTTTTTTATTTGCTTCATAGATTTTTTCGTAATACCATTGTTGTTGCCATTTTGATTCAATGGTTACATAATCATAATTTTGAGAATTCATAAGTCAAATCGGTTTTGAGATTGAGGATGGTTTATATAATGCTTTTTCCTCAAGTTCCTTTTTCAGTATAAGAAATAGTTTTTTTTAATTAAATAAATAAAAAGATTTATATTTAATATTTTGATATTGTTTTGTTATGATGGTGTAGGAAATGAATTTAGGTGGCAACAATTGTTTAAAACACAAACGATCTAAGCCAATTAAACATGATTCAAATGCAATATCAGAAACCTTTACGGTCCTTCCTGCACTTGCGATGATTCTTATTGGATTTACAATATTTAGTATAATCATTGCCACCGCATATACCACATTTGATACAAAAAGTGATCATATTAATATGCTTGAAACAAGTAATCAAATCCTTGAAAAAATCAGCTCTCCTAATGCTTGTTTTACAACAGATGGTAATACGATTAACTATATGGTTTTTTCATCCAATCAATCAAAGAATTATATTGAAACACTACAGTCCCAATATGAACCCTATAAACTTTCATTTTCCGTAAAACTTTCTTTTAACCATGAGGAAACTTGGTTACCTCAGCCGATTAATAACAAAAACTCAACAGGAAATCAATATGCTAGTTCAAAACAAGTTTCAGTTCAAATCAATGAAATAAAAACCCTTCCTGGCACTCTTACTGTAATCTTAAGGCAAAAAAACAGATGATTCATCGGGAGATTCAATCATGGTTAAAAAAAACCGATTTCAATCTAATACAACCGCGGTTTCTATTGTTCAGGACACCTTATTGTTCTTAGTGTTCATCTCTATTTCTGCAATGATTCTTTCACCAGCTATTACACAAATTCATTTTAATAACCATCATATCGATAAATCTTCCGATGTTCATGTTCAAGAAGTTTTACAAACCCTTCTTAGTACCACCTCAGAAATTTATTCTTATAGAACCGCATCAACCTATGTGGATGATTTTGCTGAAAATATAGGCATAAATACCTCACAATCAGATGGATTGTATAAATCACTATCAAATCATATAACTGGAAAGCAACAATATCATAAAACAATAGCACAACTGATCACCGAACAAGTAGTAACACAATATCAAATAGTGTTGAATCACTCAATAATCCAATGTAATCCTTTTTCAGGTGATGCACAACAACAATTAACTCAATTGATTAAAACTAAATTAAACAGTATACTACCAGCTCATACAAATTATAATTTAACCGCAATATGGGAACCAATTCATGGCATTCCTTTCGGAGGAAAAATCACACTTGGAGAACCTATTCCAACAACAACGAGTTATTCTGCACATCAACAACTTTCCCTACCCCTTCTTCCCTGTATTCAATTACAAAATCAATCTTTTTGCTTTTCCTCTTATCATTTGAAAAATATGACTGAAAAATTATGCAGTCACTTTTTACAAATACAAAATATTTCATTTCTTCAAAATAAATCTTTTCAAATAGATGAACATAACCGATCTTTGTGTATTGCTGAAAATATTAGTTCATTACTCCTTGATCTTCTAATTTATGGCAATTATGATAAAAATGATACGATTGTTTTCCCAAGTGTCCTTGACATCATTAACTCATTTGTATTTAACTCAGAGAGTTTTTCTTTAACCAAAACCGCTCAAGAACAATCATCACATAATTCTGTAAACCAAATTAATTCCTTTTTTAATTCCTGCCAACAACCAAACCAAGGATCAGTTACCAATGATTTTTCATCATTCGTTTTTTCTTCCTTTGGATCCACGATAACTGATTCAATTCATACTATGATACTTAGTACTGTTTCTGATTTTATCAATTTAATAAAAACGTATGTTAAAGATTTAATACAACCTTTTATCGAATCTCTTAGTTTAGATTTAGTTCCCTTATTTTCATCCACGCAAAAACCATTATTAACTCAGATAGAGGACTTTATAGACTTCATATTCTCATATTTGTCCCTTTCTACAGCTCAAATATCATTGACAGTTTGGAGAGGATAACATCAATAGATTTGTTTATTTATTAAAAAATGATCAAGCACGAGTAAGCTTTGCAGTACTTGGGATTTTCCTTATCCTCGGAAGTAGTGCTACATCAGTCTATATTTCATTTTATGATCAACAGATAAATAACAAAGTAAACAGTGAGATAGATCAACAGCAGATTGAAACGTTACTATCTTCGGCTCGAATTGACTTAACACAAATCATTAATCAAGCAGGAATTAATGCATTACAATATATCGGAAGTCATCCCGTCATTATTCCATCAGAAGATTTTGATTCCGCTGAATCAATTAATCAACAACGATTAAAAAATAAGATTTCAAAAGTTTTAACAGATTATTTATATATTAATTATGCACAGGGGGACTTCACACAAAACACAATTAGTATCAAAGCTGATTTCTCAGACATTTCAGAAAAACGTATCCCTACTCAATCAATTTCGATTACTCCTATAATAATGAAATTAACTCGGCCGTTTACCATTCCATTTTTTGGTCCTGAACAAGAACAATTTCTTCCGGTTTATTACCAAATAAGCGTAGAAATACCTCTAATTATTATTTCTAATGATGATCCGGACACAGAACCACTTTATTCAACAGATCTAACGGTTACAACGGTATTAACTACTCGATACCTTGGATTACAACATTTAGTTACATCATTCAATGAATCCTTACAAAATCTTGGGCCATTTTGGAGGACTATGACACTTTTAACAAATATATATTCAATGGCCCGAGGATATCGACATTATCAAACAGGTTCACCCCAAAATATAGTTGATAATAATCATTTAGAGTTGATTACTAATCTTGTATTTCTTTTTGAAGAAGCATTAACATTTGGTGGTATCGACCCATCGTTATTAATTGAAGCAGTTAAACAAACAAAATCGGTTTTTTCTGGGGAATCCGCAGATAATATATCTAGTGTCAACTCACTTACAAGCTCAGATTGGCAGGTTTCTTTTAACGATATTCAAAATTCATTTAGTGATGAATCATCTTCAACTGAACAAAGTAGTACACAACAAATTGTTAACATTTCAGATATCGCTTCATCCATACTTTGGAATCAAACCTCAATGCAGTTGCTATTTGTTAATGAATTTAATCAATCAAAAATAGTGACGTATCAGGTAGATGGCAGTAAATCATTAGGGGATACCATTCAGGAATATCAGGATGATGGTTGGAAATTATCAAAATCTTTAAAAGGAGAGGGTATACAAAATCAATCTACCTTGAAAACCATTGATTCGATTGCTGAATCAATGTATTCTGCTTCTTTTTCCACTGGTGTTAACCGTAAAGGTCCCTGTATCATTAATGAAGGTAACCATTCTGGTTTTCCTATTGATAATGGCTCAAGTTCTTGGATTATCTCCGATACAACTCGCATATCTCAACAATCAATCCCTGAAAAGGGAACAATTTCCCCAGGAACTATCGTATTTGAAGAAGGTTACAATATTAAATGGATTAGATCTCATTACTGGAGTAATAAAACTATTAAAATCATCGAAAATGAAACCGTTGTTCAATGGGATCAGATTGAAGTTATCGATCAAAAAATGGAACAAAACGTCACATTTTCAATTCGTGTGATTGATTATGCAGAAATGCAACAGATTTCAGGTGATGTCCAAGATGTTTTTTATGAAAATATTTCTGCGGCTGATTCAAATCTAGCAACCACAATCCCAACTTATATTTCAACGGTTTACGATACGCATAAGCAAGATTTATTTAATCTAGATTCCGGCAATTATTATCAAACGAAAATATCAGAATCCGTTCCTGGTTGGGTTACACAATCTGCATTTAATGCTCTTATTGAAATCTATGATCAAGTTTCTATGATAACTGTCGATGAAAAGATTAATTCGATGAACTATCCAAATCCAACACAACTACTCGCTCTTGCATTTGAAGATATTATTCAGCAGTTTGAAACAAATAAAACAAAATTTGAACATAAGCAATCATATGCTAAAAATGATGTGTTTTATTGTACTGCAGATAAATCGATTTATGCTATTCGTTGTTGGTATGTATCCTTTTTAAATCAACAATTACACAAGTTATCTGATACGTCACAGAATGATATAGATGATGCACTCAGTGATGCCTTAGAAAATGCTGATGTAGGGGATAAAACCGTATTTGATGAAGCAATGAATGAAAACATGATTACATCATTTCAGCATCAATTATCTGTTCCATTAAGCACATCAATGCAATTAGAAAAGATAGATAGTAAAACCAGGGGCTGGAACGAATCATTGTTGTTATCTATTGATCATCAACCGGCTTACTGCTCCTGTTTTAATCAAGAAACAATTGATGGAAAACAAGAATATTTTTTAGGAATTCGAAATACTTGCTTATTAGGACCTTCAGGATTACCAATTCTTCCAATTACACCAACTACTCCTTGGCTTGTTACCTTTAATACCTGGCTCATTCAAATCCGAGGAGCATACGCTGTTTTTTCAATACGAGATATGAGCGATGAAACAGTTTTTCATCCGTTGTTTTGTCATGAACCTCTAGATTTCACCCGAAAAAACGAGGTGATCAGAGCAAATGATGGATCTATTCTTGGATGGAACACTCGTTTGACGTTCTCTGTTGATACTATCTCTTGTTCTCTAGTACCTTCCTGGGGTTGTATGGTTGGGGATACGGATGGCATCCTTTCTGAACATAATGGAAAAGAAATTTGACAGGGTAAAACATATGATATCTAAAATAAGACTACCAATTCAATCGACAATATTGATTTCAATTATTTGTTTAACTGCTCTTGCTCAACCAATAATAATTCAAGCTCAACCGTCACAATGTCCATTTGGAGAAATTGATGCTTGGATTAGTATTGATGGAAAAAATTGGTTGAATACTACCGTATCAGAATTATCTTTACATTGTGGACAAATCTTTTTTGTTAAGGCAAAGATAACGTCATCAATGGATGATATTTGGCTTGCATTTTATTTATTTGAACCTGGAACTACCAATACGAATCAAGAATCATTCACGGTTATTGATGGTCCTTGTCAGTTAAATGATGGAGTGGATCTTGGAAAAACACATGCGTTAGAAGATAAAATAGTGATTTGGAAGATGAACGTGAAAGATGACCCAGTTTGGAAAGGTGGTATTACACCATTATCCATAACTGGTTTCTTTCAAAAGCAAAACGATGATGAATGGATAACTGAAGATATTTCTTTTTCAATTGCAGCAATTAACATTTTGGAAAATGAAACAAATGATGATAGTGTTACTTTAAATTCAGAACAACATCAGTCAAGTTTTCTATCTAGTAATTTGATCATAATTCCTTTGATTACACTATGCTTGATTGCAATATCCTTAATTAAACGAAAAAAATAATCATTTAGAATTACGCATTTCATTTTTTACATGAAATATCCTGCTTTTGATCCCACGGAGGAGAAACGATGCAATAAAAAAGTAAGGTGGAAGATCCAGTATTTTGAATTGATTGTATCTTGTTTGGTGCTACCACAACGACACTACCCGCATGAACTTGTTCTGTTTCATCCCCAATAGTTATTCGACCGCAGCCTTGAGTAATAATGTAAGTTTCAGTTGAATGTATTAATTTATGAGGAGTTGATTTTTTTCCAGAAGATAGTTTCACATGTGCTAGACTGTATGGAAGATTTGGATCATTTTCTTGATGGTTTGGATGAATGATTTCTGCAAGAAACGTATCATCTACTGCTCTCTTATGCGATATCTTAAGACTTTTTTTATGAAACATATTTCGTCATCAAAAAAAGAAAATGTGGTATTTAGATGTTTGTTACATTAGACTTTTTCAGAGTTATTTAAAATTTCACGTAATGGAATGTAGGCAAGGATGATTGCAATAAAAATCCAAATGATAAGACCTGGCCACCATGGTGCATATTCAAAGACAGATAAATTGATTCCAAGAACGATTAAGACTGCGATGATAACCCCCATCAGTGCTTCTCCAGCAACTAAACCAGCAGTCAATAATAAACCTGTCCGAATCGTTTTTTCTTGAGGAGTAACATTTTTTTGTTTAATCGCAAGTTCCCAATCACTACTTTCTCCTTCTTTTTCTGTTCCAAATTTTTTGCTTAAATAATTATCTGTAAAATGACGAATGACGCCTCCTGCAAAGATAGGAACGGATAACGTAAAGGGTAAATAAATACCAATAGCTACCGGTAAAACTGGAAGATCTATGAGAATGAGGACAATAGCAAGTACCATTCCAGCAATCACATACGGCCATAACATTTCACCACCAAGGACTCCTTGAACGATTCCTTTCATCAAAAATGCCTGTGGCGCCGGAAGTTGTCTGCTCCCAATAGTAAAAGCCTCATGAAGAACACCGATTACAACTCCAATAGTTCCACTGATAGCAACGACTCCAAGAGTCATCATGATCTGAAGTTTTTTTGGTGTTGCTCCTAGCATCTGTCCACAAGCCATCGATTGTAACAAATCTCCAGAAATTGATCCACCTATACAAATAACTGCCGAGATAAAAATAACGATTGCCATTCCTTCTGGACCAGTGACACCTAAGATAAGCATAAAAACACTTACGATGAGAAGAACCGCGACGGTTACACCAGAAATAGGGCAATTTGATGAACCAACAAGTCCAGTTAGGTATCCGGCAAGAGCACTTGCAAGAAATGCAAAACCAATGGTGATTATGGCCATAAGTAAGGATATTGCGATTAAATTAGAAAGCCACATGTAAAGAAGAAAAATCGGTATTGCCAATAATATAATGAAACTAAAAACTAGTTTATATTTAAGATCTTGTTCGGTTCTTTTTTTAGAAGATGCTTGTCCACCTTTTAATCCAATTATTGCTTCTTTTACACTATCTACAAGATTGTTTCGTATAGTCCAAATAGCCCATAATCCTCCAACAAGCATTGCTCCAACGCCAATATAACGGATTTGTGAACCCCATATTTCAAAAAAACCCCAAATGTTGATACCAATTGATAAATCACCTTGTCCTACCGCAAGAGCATTAGTGATAGTTTCCTGGGTTAATGGCGTCGGAAGTCCTGTAGCTAATGCAATAAGCGGAGCAATAATAACCCATCCGATTAATCCACCAACAAGAACATATGATGCAATTTTTGGTCCGATAATCCATCCAACGCCTAAAAGTGCAGGAGAAGTAGTAACTCCACCATAAAGCCATGCATCATTTGTTTCTTGTCCAAGAGTAAATTTTCCAATAGATATAATATGTTCAATTGTTCCTCTAAAAATATTGAGTGATAATTCGCCGAATTTGTATAATGCAGCAATAAATCCACCAATGAGCAACCAAATACCGCTCACGTCTTGTTTATGTTCTTTTGCGGTTTCTCCTCCAACTGTCGTGGTTAGAACTGCTGCAACCGCTACTCCTTCTGGAAATGGTAGTTTTGTTTTCACAACTAGTGCTCGACGTAATGGCACCATCCATAAAACTCCAAGAAGACCACCTAGTAAAGAGATGATGCTTGTTTCTAAAAGATGAATTTCTGTCCATGCTCCTAATAGAACAAGAGCAGGAATAGTAAAAATGACGCCTGCTGCTATGCATTCTCCTGCAGCAGCTCCCATAGTTGCTAGGTTTACTTCTAAAATTGTTCCTTTAAATGGTTTGAGTAATGCAAGAGCCATGACCGCTCCAGGAATTATAGCTGAAACGGTCATTCCGGCATATAAACCTAAATAAGCATTTGCTGCTCCAAGAATGATTGCAAGCACTAATCCAACGAGTACCGCTTTAAGAGTGAGTTCTGGAATCTCTCTATCTGAATCAATGAATGAAGGGAAGTTTTCTCTATTGCTCATACGGTCAATAGTACATATCTACTGCAAACTATTTTAATGTGATGATTAAATAAAAGTATTGAAATGATATTTCTTTGAAAAATTAACCTAAATTTAAACTAAGTTTAAGGAAAAGACATGGTATTTTGAATAAATGAAAATCATTAAATAACGTTTCATTGTTTTAGGATGTAAAACGTGTGGGGAGAGGCATACAAAATATGCTTTTGAAAACAGATGAAAACATAGGAAAATTCGGAAAACTTGAATTGGTTGACAAAGAAATCTACTTTATTGCATTTAACCGTCGCGACAACTAAACATATCGTTAGATCACTGTTTAAAAAAAACCAAATCAATTTTCATTCTTCTTTTCTTTTAAATATTGGTTCATTATCTAATACATGCTTTTTTAAATAATATGGTTTGATTTTTTTTGTTCATCTATAGAAATGAAGAAAATAAGTTTTGAATCCATTCAAAAACACCGAATGAGTTTAAGAGGTCAACTCCAAAAAGAATGCCAAAGAATGCAATGAGAATAAACAATATTTTTACCGCAAATTTTAAGATTTTCCAGGCTAAAAAAACAACTATGATGCCACCAATAAAAACTGCCCATAACGGCAGATTAAACCCAAATATCATCATTTGTAAAATTTCACCATTAGAAACTATTAATTTTCTCAGTTATAATGATTTTGTTTTATATTAACAAAATGACTTAAAACTAAAATGAACAAAACTTACTAAAACATGTTTTCATTTCAGTTATTTGTGTTTATCTCTCATCCTCTTATCAAAGAAAATGCTATAGAATTTCGAGAATACCAGGTGAATATTGCAGCATCAGCAGCCCGAAAAAACACATTGATTGTTCTTCCAACAGGTCTTGGGAAAACAGTGATTGCAATACTGGTGATTGCAGGTAAATTAAAAAAGGATCCTGATCAAAAGATATTATTTTTAGCTCCAACTAAACCGTTAGTCACTCAGCATGCGGATTTCCTTTCATCGTTTTTAACAATAGATGAAAATGACATTTCTGTATTCACCGGTGAAGTGAAACCAAAAGATCGAGTGTCTCTTTGGAATGAAAAACGAGTTATTGTTTCTACTCCTCAAGTCATTGAAAATGATGTTTTATCACAACGGATTTCATTGAAAAATGTTTCTTTAATCATTTATGATGAATCACATCACGCAACAGGAAAGTATGCTTATGTGTATATTCATGAACGCTATCTACATGATTGTAATAAACCCCATAGCATTGGAATGACTGCATCTCCGGGCAATGATAGGGAAAAAATTTTAGAGGTTTGTAAAAATCTTAGTTTAAATCATGTTGAAATCAGAAATAAATTTGATGAAGATGTTGCTCCATATGTTCATGAATTAGATATTTCTTGGAGAAAAGTAGTTCCTCCACAGGAGTTTTCATATGCAGTTCAATTATTAAGAAAAGTATTATCTCCCCGATTACAAATTCTTCGAAATGTTGGCGCAATAGAATCCGCATCTGTTTCAACAATTACAAAAACAAAATTGCTAAACGCTCAAAAAATGATTCAAGCAGAGATTAAACAACGAATAAATCCTCCAAAAACTTTGTTTACTGCTGCTGCAACACAAAGTGAAGCAATGAAATTGTATTACATCATGGAATTATTACAAACTCAGGGAGTTAAAGCCACTCAACAGTTCATTCAACGACTTAGCAAGGAATCAAAACAAAAAAATGCTACTAGATCTGCTAGAAATTTGATGAAAGATAACCAATTTTTAGATGCTGCAGCCTACATCAATTCATTGCGTATCGAACATCCCAAATTAAAGGAAGTTGCTCAGATTACGTCTAAACAATTGGAAAAAAATCCTGATTCTCGCATTATCGTGTTTACTCAATATCGAGATACAAGTAAGATGGTTTTTGAATATTTGAATTCACTATCAGATGTTCGTCCAGCTCGGTTCATCGGTCAAGCTGGCAAACAAGACGACAAAGGACTTACTCAAAAAGAACAAGAACAAATTGTTTCTGATTTTAGAACAGGAAATTATAACGTATTAATTGCTACTAGTGTAGCTGAAGAAGGATTAGATATTCCTTCAACTGATTTAGTCGTGTTTTATGAACCTATCCCTTCTGAGATTAGAAATATTCAACGTCGTGGTCGAACAGCACGAAAGATGGCAGGCAAACTCATTATTTTAATGACGAAAGGAACCATCGATGAAGGATACTATTGGGCGTCTAAACGTCGTGAGAAAAACATGAGATCTGATTTATCACTACTTCGATCTCAATTGCAGCAGTCACTTGCTGAATCTGATACGTTGTATTCAGCATTAGAACAAAAAAAAGGAGTGAAAGAAGAAACACAAAAAGGAAACCAAAAAAAATTAGATGAATATCAACATCAACAAAATAACAAAAAAATAACTGTTGTTGTGGATCATCGAGAATATCGATCTACGGTAGCTCGAAGATTATCGAATCAATCTATTAATCTAGTTTCCAAGCAATTGGACGTTGGGGATTATGTTGTTTCCTCTCGAATTGGTGTTGAAAGAAAATTTGTTGATGATTTTTTAAATTCTTTACTTAATGGACATTTGTTTGCTCAATTGCAACGATTACGTGATGCGTATGCTCGTCCAGTTTTAATTTTAGAAGGAAAAGGATTGTTTACTAAAAGAAATATTAATCATCGAGCAATATATGGGAGCCTAATTTCTATTGTAGTTGATTTTGGAATACCTGTGCTTTCCACTGAAGATGCAAATGAAACAGCTGATTTATTATTTGTGATGGCAAAAAGAGAGCAACGTCAAGAAAAAAAATCTGTTGCATTAAGAGGAAGTAAACCTTCGTTTTCAATAGCTGAACGACAGCGATTTATTGTTGAAGGATTACCTAATATCTCTAGTGTGATGGCGAAACGATTGCTTTCTCATTTTGGATCTATTCATGCTATTATTAATGCATCCGAAAAAGAACTTCAGGAAGTAAATGGAATTGGAAAACAAACCGCTAAATCAATGTATGAGATTATCAATGAGGAATATAACTCAGAATGAACGTTATCTCTAATGCATAAAGGAAATCAACGTTGAAGTATACTTTTCAAATTTTTTTGATTATCTGTTTATTTCATTGCTTCTCATAATGGGTTTTTTTGTATACAGATAGTGGAGTAATAACATATTTAGAACACGATAGAAAAGCATACAAGAATTTATTAATGATATTATTTCCTTATAGGAAGAAAATTATAAAATATGGGTTAACAGTTTTTGCAAACAATAATTGTTTGCTCCCAAACGTTTTTATCCAGTGGTGTGTTACACTGGCAGCATTAATCTCCGGGTGATTATCCATGACTGATGAAATAATAGAACAAGTATGTGATGGATTAGATATGCTTAATGAAGATACGTCTGTCCCTCGAAACATTCGACGTGGTGCAGAACAGGTGAAAACCTTACTTCTTTCAGATGCTGATCCGTTAGATGTCCGCGTTGCTACGGCTACATCCAGATTAGACGAACTCGCTAATGATCCCAATATTCCGCTTCATGGTAGAACCCTTATTTGGAATATTATGAGTCGTTTAGAGGAGTTGGCATAATTCCATTTTCAAAAGTATCATATTCACTGTGTTCTTTTCCGAACATTCTTTATAGTGTAAGTGTTAATAATAGAAGATGTGAGAGGAATTAATGTATGATTAGAATTGGTCAAGCAGGGATTCCACTTTCCTGCAAAGGTCGAACAAATAAAGATGGACTTGTGTATACTAAGGAGATTCTTGATTTAAATGCGATGGAAGTTCAATTTGTTCGTGGCTTATATGTTATGGATGATGACGAAGCATTTTTTATGAAGGAATATGCTCAAGAAAATGATGTGGAATTACATGTTCATGCTCCTTATTACATCAATCTTGCTGGCGATGATGAAGTTAAATTAAGTATTGAAAAAGCGATGAGTTCGGCAATTCTTGCTGAGAAGATGGGGGCTAAAACGGTAGTCATCCATCCAGGTTATTATGGTGAGAAAACGCCGCTTGAAACCTTGGAATTGATCGTCAAAAACACACAAGCACTTCAGGATTTGATGCTTGAGAAATCACTGAATGTTCGTCTTGGGTTGGAGACCATGGGAAAACAAAAAGTGTTTGGGAGTTTAGATGAAATCATTAAGGTTTGTGAACAAGTACCGGGTGTTCTTCCAGTCATTGATATTGGTCATATTCATGCTCGAGGAAATGGTTGTTTGAAGAAACAGGAAGATTTCGAAGAAGTATTTGAAAAATTAAGTGTTTTAAATCTTGATCATTATTTGATACATGTTACTGGAGTTTTATATGAGGATGGTAATGAACAATATCATTTACCTGTTAAAAAAGGAGATATGCCAATTGGTCCATTGATTGACACGGTTCTTGACCATGATTATAATGTCACATTAGTATCTGAGTCTCCGTTACTTGAACATGATGCGGTGTATCTTAGATTACAAGTTGAAAAAGCGATTATGAAACGAACTGATGGTGAAGAAGCTGATTATCGGGATTTATCGGAGATCAAATGAGTGATTCACCGGTGTTTTCTCAATCGATTGAATACATTCAACAAAAAATTCATGATATTTTAAAAAAAGTATCTATTGAAGATATGAGTAAGGTAAAAGAATTGTTTTTTCAAGCGAATCATATTTTTGTTTATGGTGCGGGTAGATCAGGGCTTGTGGCAAAAGCATTTGCTATTCGACTTGTGCATCTTGGATTTCAGGCTTTTGTGATAGGTGAAACTATTACCGTTCCGGTTCAAAAAGGGGATCTGGTAGTTATTGTGTCAGGATCCGGCGAAACCATTCCTGCGGTGATGACTGCTGAAATTGCTGATGATTTAGGTGCTAACGTCGTTTCTATTACTGGTAAAAAGGATTCTGATATTGATAAATTTGCATCAGTTACGTTGTTTATTTCAGCAAGTTGTGATGAAGAAGCACGAAAAAGATTTGCTCCGCTTGGAACCTTGTTTGAAGCAAGTGTGTGGATTCTTCTAGATGGAATTGTTGCAGATTTATTAAAAAGTAAACATGAAACTGAGGAAACTATGCGAAAACGACATGCTACCTTAGAACAATAATCCACCATTTTTTCAAATATGAAAAAAAATGTTAATTGTTAGTTACATCTTGTTCATTAATCATAATTTTATCGATTTCGGATAATGATTCGGTAAGATCAGAAAGATCAGTTACTAAAAGTTCATCTTCTTCATCTTCATCATCCAATAAACTGAACTGTTGATATTTTCTACGAAGCATTTCATGAAGTCCTTTAGTGAATACATCCTCTGGGGATATTCCAAGTTTTTTCATAAGTCTTAAAGAATCTTTTGAAATAGAGATTACTATCTTTTTTTGTTCAGCCATATATTTGTCTCCCGCAAGATAAACTTTTTTTTGTTTCTACAAATAAATACAACCATCACCATTAAATAGTTTTTCTTTTCCTTCATAAAATTGAAATGGAAAAAATAATGATTTCTTGATTTGATAGAAACAGTAATTAGACACATCTTTATTTATGGTGCTTGTGTTTGAAATACCTCGTGGAACAAGGGATTTTCTTCCCGAAGAAATGCATAAACGCCGTTATGTAGAATCGTTATTCCGACGTGTTTTTGAGTGTTATGGTTATCAAGAAATTCAGACTCCTACTTTTGAACAATTAGAATTATTCACTGCTAAATCTGGAGACTCAGTGCTTGATGAAATCTATGAATTCAAGGATAAAGGTAATCGTCATCTTGCATTGCGACCAGAACTAACTGCACCGGTCATGCGCATGTATGTTGATCAAATGCAGATGGACCCAAAACCATTAAAGCTATTTTATTTTGGGAATTGTTACCGGTATGATCGTCCTCAGAAAGGTCGATATCGTGAATTTTTACAAGCAGGTTGTGAACTTATTGGGACGGATAAGCCTGAAGCTATTGCAGAGTTGATCTCTTTATCTATGGATATGCTTCATACCATTGGATTATCACATGTAGAACTTGAAGTTGGTAATTTAAAGTTACTTTCCATGGTGTTTGATGAATTATCATTAAGCAAAGAACAACAGCAGGACTTATTACCATGCATTGACAAAGAGGAATTTGATGAGGTTGAAGACCTCCTTTATCAGTGGGAATTAGATAGTTCAAAAATCGTTGATTTCATGTCATTACTTAGGGGTCGGGAAACTGATGTATTGTTTCACCTTCTTTCTAATGAAAAGAATGGTACTGATGAAATCAAACGATTACAACATATTATTGACTTATTGAAAAATCATTTTTCCATTGATACTGTCAAATTAAATATGGGGATCGTTCGTGGACTTGATTATTACACGGGAACTGTTTTTGAAGTAAAAGCACCCGCACTTGGAGCAGAAAAACAAATCTGTGGTGGAGGAGAATATAATCTTATAGGATTATTTGGTGGAAGAGAAATGCCTACTGCCGGATTTGCCCTTGGTTTTGACCGTACACTTTTAGCAATGGATGAAGAACACCTATCATTTCCACAACAAACATTGGATTACTATATCATCCCTATCACCGATGAAATGATTCCTTTCGCCCTTGAAATAGCAAGTGTTCTAAGACGTACTCATCGATGTAAGTGTGATGTTGATTTATTACGGAGAGGAATTGGAAAAGCGTTAAAATATGCAAATTCAAGGCATAGTTCAGTATCTATCCTCATTGGCCCTGATGAATTAAAAGATGATGTACTCACCCTTCGTAACATGAAGACAGGTGAACAAAAACAAGTATCTATCGATGAATTTAAAAACAATCCTGGTATTCTGTAAGAATACACGTATCTTTTTTTTAGATTATATCTACTGGTGACCACCTGATGGAAAAAAAGAAAAAAGATCAATCAATCATTTACATCATTGATACTTCTGCAGTGTTAAGTGGAAAACCATTACCTGTTGGTCAACAGCAATGTGTTACAGTTGAAGAAATCGCTGATGAGTTTTCCCCTGGTGGATTATCTTGGAGAACGTTTCAATACTTGCTTGAAAAAGGATTAAGTATTCATCGGCCGTCCTCTGAAATAAAAAAGCAAGTGACCCAAGTGATAAAAAAGATGGGTGAAACCCATCGGTTGTCAACAGCTGATATGTCAGTACTTGCATTAGCATTTGAAATTAAAACTGAAAAAAAAGAAAAAGCAATTATTCTTACTGATGATTATAGTATTCAAAATATTGCATCTGTTCTTCACATTTCCACTCAATCTATTTCCCAAAAAGGGATTACAAAAACGTTTAAATGGATTCGGCGATGTCGAGGATGTGGACGAGTGCTTTCACAAGATGAAACCATTTGCCCTATATGTGGGTCAACGGCAAAATTTGTAGTTGATAAAAAAACTAAGAAAACAAAAAAAATGAATTGTGATCGACGATGAATTCAAAAACCACTCAAGATAAATTCACTAATTTTTTAAAAAGTGAGGATGAAACCATTTCTTTTCTTCGTGATATTGTTGTTGCTGTTGCTGTTGTTTTAGTGATTTTAACGGCATTATGGGGTTATACTGGTCAATGGTTTGGTGCACCAATGGTAGCTATTGAATCAGGAAGTATGATGCATCTGGATGAACCATTCGGCAGGATTGGAACGATTGATGCAGGAGATATGGTACTTCTTGTTGATGTCGATAGTTATGATGATATAATTACCAAAAGCGAAGCTGAAGAGTCAGTAGATGGCTATTTTTCCTATGGTGATTATGGAGATGTCATCATTTATCGAAAATATGGGAGGACTGATGAAGATCAGATCATTCACCGATCGATGTGTTGGGTTGATGCAAATCAGGATGGATCATTTACCGTTGAAGCCTATGATTTGTATAATGTTGCTGCGATTACTATTCCTGAGTTAGGTTTATCTAAATATAAACCTAGTCATTCTGGGTATATTACTAAAGGAGATAATCCGGTTACTAATGATCGTTGTGATCAGGCTGGAGGGATTTGTTCTGAACCCATTAAATTGTCATGGGTAACTGGAAAAGCACGAGGAGAGTTACCCTGGGTGGGAACTGTGAATTTGTTATTTAATGATATCATCAATGGTGCTTTTTGGACTGAATGGGTTCAACCAACAGTGTATAATGTTCCTCAGGATAGCATGATTTGTTTAGTGTTGTTAATATCTGTTTTAATCTCTATTCCTGTGTCCATGGATGTTTATGAATGGTATCGTAAAAAGGAAAGAAAGTCTTTTCCAGTAAAAGAAAATGATAATCGTTTTTAAAAAAAATGGATTATGGTTGATACCAATCTGGTAGAATTTCATACGGTAATGGATCGGGGATATGCGCTTGTTGAAATCCTTGCAGACGAAGTTGGCAGGATTCGCATTGTCCGCATGCTTTGTCTCTACCGTTATAACATGACCAGGTATGTTCAAAGGGAACATTAAGTTTAGATCCTTTTTTTATGATTTCCGATTTGTTTAAGTTGATAAGTGGCGTTTCAATTTGAATATTATGTCCGGTAACTGTTTTTTTAGTTGCTAGATTCGCAAGTTGTTGAAAAGCTTGGATATATTCAGGCCTACAATCAGGATAACCGGAATAATCCATGGCTGTAACTCCTGTAAAAATAGCATCTGCATTACGGGTTTCAGCAAAAGCGAGTGCAATTGATAAAAAAATAGTGTTTCTACCTGGAACATATGTATTTGGAATTGAATTTCCAATGTCAGAAACTTGTTTTGGATTGGATATGGTTTGATCACTATTTTTTAATAATGATGAGCCACCAAACTGAGATAAGTCAAGTTTAAAAAAAATATGATCTCGAATGGATAATGATGAAGCTATCTTCCTTGCTGATTGTATCTCTCTATCATGTTGTTGTCCATATAAGAATGATAATGCTGAAAGATCATATCCTTGATGCTGAGCAATATATGCAGTAACTGAGGAATCAAGACCACCAGATAATAAAATAATTGCTTTTTTCATTCATATCAAATACATTTATTTTTTAATTTTTTTTGAAATCCAAGCACCTTGTCCATAGCCTTCATCAACACCAATTTCAATCATGGTTAACTGATGATTTAATCTAAGTTCAGTAAGAAAACTGTTAAGTACATACTCGGCAAGATGTTCCGCAGAGCTTGACGAGATAGGCAAAAGCACACAATCCGAAACGGGAAAAACATAGGTTTTTCCTAATGATTCTAGTTCAATTGATTGATTTGATTGTTTTGTAGTGACAACAGTACTATTGTTTGGTATTAACACTTTATGGTCAAGGATATCAGCAATATTTCGTAATATTTTTTTTGCAATGGAAAAATCAATGATGATCCCTTTTTCATCTTGTGATCCATGTAATCGAGCGTGTATTGCATAGCTATGACCATGTAATCGACCACATTTTTCATATTCTGGAATCACATGAGCTGCACTAAATCGTATTTTTGCCTTCCATCCGTCAATAACAATAATTCCTTTCATTGAAAGTTCACTTTATCTTTATTTTCATCCTGAGTTTTTTTGGTAATCTTTTATTGCTTTTTGTAATGCTTCAGTAGCTAAATTAGAACAATGCGTTTTTTCTTCAGGTAATCCACCAAGTTGCTTTATAATATCATCCATTGAAAGTTTTTTACATTCTGCAATAGTTTTTCCTTTGATTAGTTCAGTAGTCATACTTCCACTTGCAATTGCAGCTGCACATCCATAGGTTTGAAATTTTGCTTCAGTAATAATATTATTTTCAACAGTTATATCAATGGTCATTACATCACCGCAGGAAGGATTTCCAACGGTTCCACTACCTGATGGTTTAGACATTCGACCAACATTTCTAGGATGAAAGAAATGATCTTTTACGATTGCTGTATAATCCTGATTCATACGATTGATTACCTCGAGTTATTTATTTGATTTCCATAATGGTGAAATAGATCGTAAATGATTGATACTTTCTTTTACAATGGGCAGTACATAATCAATTTCTTCTTTTGTTGTTAATCTTCCAATGGTAAATCGTATTGAACTAATTGCTTCTTCCGGGGTTAACCCAAGAGCAAGTAGCACATGCGATGCTTGAATTTTTTCTGAAGAACATGCTGAACCAGTAGCTATTGATATTCCTTTCTCATCAAGTAGACTATGTAAAGCATTTCCTTCTATACCTTTGAATCGAAAATGAATATTATTTACTAATCTTTTTGTTGGATGACCATTTAGTGAAGATGCCTCGATTTCAAGAAGTCTTTTGATAAAGTAGTCTCTCATTTTTTGTAATTGGGATGTATCTATTTTTAGTCGTTTTTGAGATAGTTCACATGCTTTTCCAAGTCCAACAATTCCGGGTGTATTTAATGTGCCACTTCGTTTTCCTTGTTCATGGCCTCCACCTTGAAGCAAGGGATCAAAAGTGATATCTTTAATGTGATATAATGCTCCTACTCCTTTTGGCCCATATATTTTATGACTGGAAAGTGAGAGCAAATCTATGGGGAGTTTTGAAAGATCAATAGGAATTTTTCCAACCGCTTGCACAGCATCAGTATGAAATAACACATTGTGTTCATGGGCAATTTTTCCAATTTCTTTAACTGGTTCAATAGTTCCTATTTCATTATTGGCATACATTATAGAAATCAGTTGTGTATCATCTGTAATGGTTTCTTCTAATTGATCTAAATCGATTAATCCATGTACATCGACAGGTAGATAAGCGATAGAGTAACCATAAGCTTCTAATTGTTTGCAGGTTTGAAGAACAGCAGGATGTTCAATAGTACTAGTGATAATGTGGGGTCCTTTTCCCAAATTTTTTGGAAGATGTTGGAATGCAATTCCTTTTAATGCAAGATTGTCTGCTTCAGTTCCTCCTGATGTAAAAAGGATGGTTTCAGGGTTAACGTTGAAGCAAGAGGAGACTTGTTCACGAGCTTGTTCAACAGCATGAAGTGCACTTCGTCCATGTTTATGAGTTGAAGATGGGTTTCCAAATGTTTCGGAAAAGTAGGGGATAATTGCATTGACGACTTCAGAATCAACAGGGGTTGATGCAGCATAATCCAAGTAGACTTGTTTCATATTTTTTGTTCTCCTGTTTTTTTACTAATCGTAGAAAACAAGGTCTGGAAAACCCTGGTTTCATTTATATTTTTTCATTCAGTTGTTTTCAAGATTTTTTAATATCTTGGAGTATCAACACATTTTTTTGAGTTTTCTTATGAGCAAACAATTATATGTAGGTTTTGTGATATCATCTTTAAGAGGGTTGAGCTCATAATGGATATTCTTTCACTGTTCATTGGATTTGGGATTGGAGTCGTTGTAGTGGCTATTGCCATTGAATTTGGTACGAAACGAACAACAAAACAAATGCCATCTTCTCGTCGAACCACCGATTGGTCCTTAAATGAAATTAAAAATCCAAAGATTATGGCAGAGTATCTTGGGGATATTGATATTCCTAAACAATCTCAAGTTTTGGTTAACAAGTATAAAACTGGTAGAGATTTTAATGGGTCTTTTGCCAAAAGAAGTAACGGTATTAAAGGGAATTATATCCTTGGTGATGATAGGGCTTTGATTCTTTCAGGACCGGTTAAACATGATGAACTTGGTTTTTGGACAGTTGAAAAAGAAATTGTTGATTCATTGCATGAGGAATTTGATCATCGATGGAATAAAGCGATAGATTTATCTGAAGAAAAATGATGATTGAATCTATGAGCATACTCATCAAAAATGGTACTATTATAACGCAAAATGAAAACCATGATGTGTTCAAAGGATCTCTTTTTATAGATGATCAGGTTATTAATGAGATTTCAAAAAAGCCTATCTCAGTTGAAGCAGATATTGAAATCGATGCAATGGGTCAAATAGTGATTCCGGGATTAATAAATACTCATACGCATCTTCCAATGACCTTGTTGAGAGGTTATGGGGATGATATGGGTCTTTCTGAATGGTTACAAACACGTATTTGGCCAGTGGAAGCAAAACTTACATCTTCCTCAGTTAAGGTAGGTGCTCAACTTGGTTTACTTGAAATGGTGAAATCTGGGACTACAACTTTTTTTGATATGTATTTTTTTGAGGATATCATCGCTCAAACTGTTAAAGAACTGGGTCTTAGGGCTGTGCTTGGTTTTGCGTTTATTGATCATGGAACCCCTCAATATCCTGCTGAACAATTATTTCCTCAAGCAGAACGTTTTATCAGAGAATGGAATGGTGATGATCGTATCATTCCAGGTCTTGCACCACATGGAACATACACGTGTGGACCTGAGACACTGCAAAAAGTACGAGGATTAGCTGATCAGTATAATATTCCGATTCAGATTCATTGTGCTGAAACACGTGATGAAGTGTATGATGTTAAGCAACAATATGGAAAAAGACCTATTGCTCAATTAAAAGAAAATGGGTTACTTGCTGATGATATGGTATTAGCTCATTGTGGATGGATTACCAAAAATGAAATCAATGAAATGAAAAAAACAAATGTGAGTGTTTCGCATTGCCCGGTAAGTAATATGAAGATTGCTACTGGAGGTTTTGCCCCAATTCCAGAAATGATTGATGCAAATGTTTGTGTGAGTCTTGGAACTGATGGAGCAGCAAGTAATAATACGCTTGATATGTTTGAAACCATGAAGTTTACTGCTCTTCTTCATAAGCAGCATCGGTGGGATTCAAAAGTTCTTCCTGCACAAACCGTGTTTGATTTTGCAACAATAAAGGGAGCCTGTGCAGTAGGATTGCAAGATAAAATTGGTTCATTAGAAGAAGGAAAACTTGCCGATTTGGCTATTGTTGATTTTAATATTCCTCGACTGACTCCGTGTCATGATCCAATTTCTCATATCGTATATGCTGTGAATGGTAGCGATGTACGATATACAATTGTACATGGAACTCCATTGGTTTTGGATAATAAGGTTCAAACCATCAACGAACAACAAGTGTTAACCAATGCACAAGAAGAAGCGAAGGTTTTAACTAATAGTTGATATTGCCAATTTTCATTGTGTCCTTATGATAACTGTGTCTCAATGGCTTGTTTTACTGGGAATGGTGCTTTCATTTGCTTTGGTGGTCTTGTTAATTCGTCGGCGTGTTAATTTTGGAATATCGCTTCTTTTTGGAAGTTTATTATTAAGTTTTTTTTCTCTTGCTGCAGTCTCCTATGAATCTGTTTTTTATGCTTTTTTAAAAGCAATTATTTATGATGTAAACAGTGGCGTATTTGTTTGGGATACGGTTGAACTAGCAATATTAATGACTCTGATTTTTATGCTTGCATCATTAATGCAGGATACTGGAGGTATTGCTCAGTTAATTGATGCATTGCGAGTACTTTTTGATAAAGGTGGGACTATTGCAGTAATCCCTGCCATTTATGGCCTTATGCCAGTTCCTGGTGGAGCCTTATTTTCGGCTCCTGCTGTCGAAGAGGAGGGATCTGCTTTTAATTTATCCGTTTCTGATAAGAATTTTTTTAATGTATGGTTCCGTCATATTTGGTTTCCTATTTATCCAATTTCATCTAGTATTTTGATCATGGCAGATCTTGCTGCATTAAACATGTATTTACTAATATTAGTTAATTCAATTTCTTTTTTTACGATGATTATTATTGGTTATATCATTCTTGCATGGAAAACAGGAATGCTACCTAACCAACATAATAAAAACTCAAACTCTGAAAGCAAATCTAAAAAGAAAACAAAAAAGGATCTCTCAGGTTTATTATTTTTATTACCTCCATTGCTTCCACTTACATTTTCTGTTCTTGAATATGTTGGAATACCCTTGTTTACCGCATTTAGTATTGGTGTACTTGTAAGCATGATGTTATTATATAAAATGTCAAAGGTTTCCTGGAATAAATTTAAGCAATTTATTAAACAAGCAGCAACTTGGAAATTGATTGCAGTTATTGCAGGGATTATGATTTTTAGAGAGATTTTTGAAGTATCTGGAGTGAACTTAACTATTTATTCATTACTGGAACAATTACCATTTTCTCCACTAGTTGTCATCATTGTTTTTCCATTATTACTTGGATTATTAACTGGCTATCTTCTCAGCGGGATTACACTATCATATGTGTTACTTCAACCCTTATTTTATAGTGTTGATTTAAGCACGGTAGGATTAGTTAGTATCTTATTTATGAGTGGTTTTGTTGGCTATTTGATTTCTCCGATTCATTTATGTAATGTGCTAAGTAGCGAATATTTAAAAACTGATACTACACGAATGTATCCATTATATATTCCGGCATCTATTATAGTCCTCATTGTACAACTTTTGTTTGTCGTTTTCATCCTTCCATAACTCTGTATTGGAGGGTAATGTTTTTAATTGCTTACTGATTGTGCGATGGTGTATGGATCAAGAAACCTTTGTTGAACAATTACAGAATCCAAAAACGTTTGGTCTTTCAAATAAATCTGATATTCAATTAATACAAACACATATTTCCTTTGTTGTGCTTACCAAATCATTTGCGTATAAAATTAAAAAATCTGTTGATTTTGGATTCCTTGATTTTTCAACGCTTGAAAAACGAAAACATTTTTGTCATGAGGAACTTCGGTTAAACTCACGATTATGTCCTGAATTATACAAAGATGTAATCAAATTTACAGAAACATCAGATGGTAAGCATATTGAGATTAATGGAGAGGGATCAGTTGTTGATTACGCAGTGAAAATGAAATTGTTCCCACAAGAAAACATTATGACCCATTTATTACAGAAACAAAAGATTACCTCAGATCATATTGATGAATTAGTTGATGAATTAGTCACGTTTTATGAAAAATCTTCTGCTACTGAAGAAATAGCTTCTTTTGGATCAATTGATGCCGTGAAACAAAATATTGATGAAAACTTTGAACAAACAAGAGATAAAATTGATATCACCATTTCAAAAGATGAATTTACTCATATAAAACAAGCAAATGAGTTATTTTTCAAGAATAAAAATGATTTGTTAAAACATCGGAAAAAGAATGGATATATTAAAAGTTGCCATGGTGATTTGCACTCTGGAAATATTGTATTATTCAACGATTCGCTTTGTGTTTTTGATTGTATTGAGTTCAATAAACGATTTCGCTATATTGATGTTGCAAGTGATATTGGATTTTTCGCTATGGATCTAGATATTCAAAATCAGCCTTATCTTTCAAGTTATCTTATTCAGCAATATTTGAAAAAAAGTAATGATGATACATTGCTTGACGTGTTAAATTTGTATAAATCATATCGAGCGTATGTTCGAGGGAAAGTATTAGGATTCCAACTTGATGATCCTCATGTTGATAAAAAGAAAAAACAAGCTTTACTCGATCAGATTAAACCTTATTTTTCATTATCTGCTTATTACGCATCACTAATGAATATTCAAGTAAAACAAAAACAGCCGATTGTGTTTATGATGAGTGGACTTACGGGTACTGGAAAGTCCACAATAGCTGAAAAAATATCTGTTGATTACCGTGCTCAAATTATTAATACTGATGTGGTACGGAAAGAAGATATCGGTGTTGATAAATTTGAACGACATCTTGATAATCCAAACACTGGAATGTATAGTCCTAAACGTGTTCATCAAACATATGAAAAAGTAATGGATCATGCTGAAACATTATTACGACAAGGCAAAAACGTAGTTTTAGATGCAACCTTTCAAAAACAACAACATCGAAACATGGCTAAAGCATTAGCTGCCAAATTCAATGCACCACTCATCCCTATTTACTGCACCTGTCCAGAAGAAATCGCAAAACAATGGTTAGAAGATCGAATGAAATCAAAAAGCGTTTCAGATGGACGATGGGAGATTTATCAGATACAAAAAGAATCTTTTGAAATGTTTACTGATGAAGAAAAACCAATTATTATCGACACCGCTGAAACAGATTATGAAACCCGTATGAATATGTTCAGTTCTCTTTTACAACGATGCAAGCAGGAAATCGTATGAAAAAAAAAATTGGATCTTATATAATTGACACAAAAAGTATTGATTCATTGCTAACTCAAAAAAATATCAATCAAGTATTCTTACAACTACCTGAGGGATTACACCAGTACGTAGTTAACATAATAAACTGGTTGGAAGAAACATATCAAGTAACAATTTTACTTGATGCAAATCCAAATTATGGGTCCTGTGATCTTCCATCTGAAGATACGTTAAAACAAATTAATGTTCAAGCAGTTATACAAATTGGTCATTTACCAATTCCCTCAATGCAAGCTGAAAAAAGATCAATTCCTACTCTATTTGTTAATGCTCAATCTACATTACCAGTTTTACAAACCGTTAAAAAAAGTTTGACTCAATTAACAGGTAAACATATTGGTATTGTGACCACTGCTCAGCATCTTCACCACCTCGATCAAATTATAAAAATCCTTGAAAAAAATGAGTTCACTCCCATTATAGAAAAAGGAGATAATCGATTGTTTTCCTCAGGTCAAGTCCTTGGCTGTAATTTTACCGCTGCAACATCTATCACAAAAAAAGTTGATTCATTTCTTTTTGTGGGAACCGGTTTTTTCCATGCACTTGGATTACTACTTGCTACAAATAAACCGGTGGTTATTGCAGATCCTTATACAAATCAAGTTCTTAATGCACAGAATTTACAAGAGAAAAAACAACAATTACTTCGACAACGATATGGTGCTATCGCATTTGCAAAACAAGCAAAAAGAATTGCAGTTATCATTGGATTGAAACCTGGTCAAATACGATATGACTATGCGTTAAGATTACAACAGAAGATCAAAGATTCAGGGAAACAAGGAGTATTGCTTGCCGCTGAAATAATTTCACCTTCTTTTATTGATCGATTTCCTTTTGTAGATGTATTTGTCTCTACAGCTTGTCCTCGTATTGCTATCGATGATTATAATTCATACAAAAAACCAATTCTTACACCTATTGAACTTGAAGTTGCTCTCCAAGAAAAAGAGTGGGATGAATACGTTTTTGATGAAATTTATGAATGAAAAAAGTTGAGTGGGCGAGGCCAGATTCGAACTGGCGACCTCCCGGTTATCAGCCGGGTGCTC
>CAZYLG010000014.1:0-30318 GCA_964648565.1 uncultured Thermoplasmatales archaeon | reverse complement strand
TTTGATGAAAATGATGAACGTGCAGTTCGGCTTTTTTCAGACTTAGGTATGCCAAGGAATCTGGCGAAAACATTAATGTATATTTGCCAAGTAAATGAATGCCGATCTACGGATATCGAACAAGGCGCAGATTTAAGACAACCAGAAGTTAGTGTTGCGATGCAACAACTTCGAAAACGTGGTTGGGTAACTAAAAAAGATTTAAAAAAGAAAGGAAAAGGTCGTCCAGTCCATGTGTATCAACCAACAACTTCGCTTGATGATATTCTTTCTTCTTTTGAAGAGGAAAAAATGCAAGAAATGAAATCTATAAAAACAAATATCACTGAATTAAGAGATACTATAAAAGGAATATAATATTCCACTTCTCTTTCATTTTTTTTTAATATATTTCCTTTTCTTTGATTAATCATTCAATATTATTTTTGTCATTTTGATTTATATAAAGAACGGAAACAAGGATCTAAACATTTTGTTAAAAAAATAAAGGAATAATTATTTTGATTTGTTTTAGGGTTAAATAATCCCTACCAAATTATTCCTTGTTCATATATGCGACAATGACAACGACCAATCCAACGATTATTTTGAGTGCCGCATGCCATATTGGTTCAGTTCCAATATCAATTCCTGGAACAGCGCCTAAAATGCCCATGAGAAGGATAATGACGCCGACGATCATGAGCAATAGTTTGTTTGATATCATTTTCCCATCTCCTCTCAATTTTTTAAATGAAAAAAGGTTAATAGAATATAAAATTTTCGTAATTTTTACATAATTACTGTTTTTTAAAAACAGTTATACTTATTTAATAGAGATTTAGCTGCAATAACAAAATTGTCCCAGTTCGCCGGAAATCCAGCTAGCTTAATCTTAACATGAAAGCAATCTCCGCCTTCGGTTAATAAAATTTTGTTCTTCATCATATGATTCTTATTTAATCGAATAAAAAAATATCCTTCGTCATTTAGACGGGTAAGATATTGATTTCCAATACGTTTTTTATCAGTTTCATTTAACTTCAAAAAAAGATTATGAATTAACTTTTTGTTATGTCTGCTTTTTTCGGTTTTCAAGCGAAGAATGTAGATGGTTTTTTGATGAAAACCTTCCACTGATTCAATAGAAATATCTATTTTTTCCTTTTTGAGATCTACTGGTAATATAGAGGTGAATGCTTTTTTACATTCCTCAAGATTTTCTTTGTTTTTTTCAAATACCGTGACAAGAATATTATGTATAATTTTTGTCATGTTTTCCTCGCATCGTATCAAAAATATTATGAAATAGATTACTTTTTTTTACCGGTTTAAACCGCGATACAATTAATTATTTAAATATGAACGTTCTTATTTAATATTGGTGGTTTTTAATAACTCTTCTTAGACGAGTAATTATACTTTTTTGCTTGTTTCTAGTTTTCTCTTCAAACACTACATTACTTTTCTCTAATGAAGCATCTTCTTTAAAGATAACGGGGTGTTTTCAGAAATCAATAGTTGAAGACAAGAGTTTCTTTCTTCCGGAATTTTTCATTCTTAATCAACGATTGATTCTTTATCAAAAACCATCTTCGCCACCACCAGAACCGGGATATCCTGTATTATTTTTACTTCATGGAGCCTCTCAATATCCATTCTCCTGGTTCTTTCCCCTTAATTCTTGGTCTATCCAACAAAGCCGTTTTTCTGAAAAAGCAATTGAAGCAGGTTTTTTTATTATTGCTCCCTCTTCAGGACGTCCAATAACTCCAGGTCCACATGCTTGGTCCTCATTTATTGATGATGTGAACGAATCTAGGGATTTGCAATTATTCAATTCATTGTTCAACTGGTTAGAAAATGACTTATCCATCTTTATTGATTTAGATCATGTTTTTTGTGCAGGTTTTTCATCTGGAGGGTTTATGACCAGTCGGTTAGCAAAAGAATTTCCGGATAGATTTTCAGGAGTTCTTATTCATTCAGGAACGGATGCTGATTCGATTACATTTACGAAGAGAGGTCCTGAATTTGACTGCAATTCACCATTGAATTATTCTAAGAATCATCCACCAACACTTGTTGTTCATGGAGAAAAAGATCAACTTGTCCCCTATGAATGTGGTCTTCATCTTTTTGAAGAATTGCAACGCCATAATATAACTTCATCTTTGCTTACTGACGTTGAAAAAGGTCATGTTTGGTTGTCAATGCAATCAGAAAATATGTTGCAATGGTTTGAAACATTTTTGTAAAAGCAAGCATGAATCTATATTTCAGTAAATGCGGTGTAGATTGTGTTATTGCCTTTATAATTGCACGTATACTCAAATTTATTCATTATTGATGTAACTGATATTTGGAAAAAGATCTGAATGAATATTTGTTTTTTCTATATCTTTGCTTTGACAATATGGACATCTTGCGTGAGTTGTACCATTATCTTTTTGATTTTTGTCGAATCGAAAGTTGCAATGTTTACATATCCATATTTGATCTGTAATGTAATATCACCAACTATTTTTGATAGTACCTGATTTGAAAAATTATTTTTTTAAAATAATAGTTAAAATATTCGATAATTTTTCTCTTTAGTACTATAAATGAATGCGTTGATTTTTAATGGTTCGGCTACCTTTTTTTAATTCCCGTTCTCTTTGTCGAAGTTCCATTACTCTTTTGTCAACGTGGTCTTGAAATTTCATTGCCATTGGTATGTTCACCTTGTATCGTGTTTTTCTTCAGGTATACAAGATATCATTTAAAAATTTTATCCTTAATAATATATAAATAAATTAAATTTTTAATTGTTGACTTAGAATAAAAATAGGGATCGTTATACAAATCTATTAAAATTACCTTTACATATATTGTAATAAAAAAATTGGAATAAACTATGGTTTCTTCAAAAAATGATTCTTCTTCATCTGAACACTACATAAGTAAAATGAATGTTGATTATACTAGGAAAATAATTGATAAGAATGAGTGTACAGATGAGGAACTCTTACTTGATGCATGCCCTTATGCAATGATAATTGCAAGTGTAGACGGATTTATTACTTTAAGTCTTAATGATGCTGCATCTAAAATTTTTAAAAAATCAAAAAAGGAATTAATTGGTGACACACTTATACCACTTATAGAATTAACTGCAGCTGAACGAAGACGTCAGGTAATCCATCGGCTAATTGATCAAAAAAAACCATACTTACTTGAAGATTATGAACGAGGAATTTGGTGGCGAACCTTTTTCCAACCAATTCAAAATAAACAGGGAAAAGTTACAAAAATTGCAGTTGTAATACATAATATATCTGCGGAAAAAAAACGTGAGCAACAACAAATAGAAAAAAACGAAGAATTTTGGACACGACTCATTGAATACTCAAATAATGCATTTTTTATCATCGATGAAAATGGGATTATACGTTATGTGAGTGAATCCGTAAAATCCATTACAGGATATGATCCTCGAAAACTTAGTGGAAAATCAGTTTATGAGTACATATATGATGGAGACGTAATAAGGGCGAAAGATTTTTTTACCTCAATTCAAACTAAAGAATCAACCTCAACGCTTTATCACCGAATCATCGATAAAAAAGGAATAATTCGATACATCCAGACAACAGCAAATAATCTCATTGACAACCCCATTATTCAAGGTATTATTGTTACCTCAAGAGATATTACCAAAACTCATCAAGCAGAGATCAAAACCAAAGAAATGAAACAATATTTAGAAAATATCATCAATAGTACTTCTGAAATTATTTTTTCTTTGGATGCTAAACAACGAGTTACTATTTGGAACAAACGCATCGCTCAAATTACGGGATATACATCTAAATCGATAATTGGAAAAGATCTTTTTTTGATTTCATTAATTCAAGAATCAAATCCATTTAAGGAATATCTTGAAACATGTTACAAGAGAACCACACGATCATATGATGTGAAGATTCAAACAAAACATGGTGATTACCGGTTGCTCAGATTACAAGGATCTCTGGTGAAAGCAGAGGATGATGAAATTAACGGAGTAGTTTTTACAGGAAGAGATATTACAAGTGATGCTCAAATACATGGTCATTTAGTTTCTGGTTTAAGTTATCTTATTCTTGATGAGCATAGCTCAAAAGCAGTTGATTTAATGAAAGGATTATTACTGAATGGATATGATGGTTTGATGATCACCCGAGATTATTCAAGTGATGCTTTATTGGATTCTTCAAAAATGATGTCCCTTGCTATGTATACTTTTTCTCAGAAAATTAATTTCTCATCTAACGATTCTGCGATTGTTTCAGATACTTCTACTCTTGTTCAGATTCTAATCGACTTTTTTTCAGAACATGATCAATCCATAGCCTTGATCGATCGATTAGACTTTTTGATTGCTCTTCATGGTTTCAAAACGGTTATGCAAACTATCTATCAAATTTCAAGTATTGCTTCTAAATATAATGGCATAGTTCTAATTCGTTTGAATCCATCTGTTGTTTCCTCAACTGAACTAGCGATTCTTCGTGAGGAACTTGCACGGTTACCTGATCAAAATATTAATCATATTACCATTGATAAAAAATTATTTGATATTTTACGTTTTGTCGATGAGCAAAATCGGAGTAAGTCTCTTGTGTCATATAAACATGTAAGTAAAACATTTTCTATTACTAAGGTTACTACGGCTAAACGGATTACTGCTCTTGCTGACAAAGACTTGATAGCGATTAAAAAACGGGGTCGATTGAAAACAATTTATATAACCGATAAAGGCAAAAGATTGTTACAAAGAAGAAATGTATTATAATTCATTTTTTTTGTTCAACGGACCTCAAACAGGGAAATTGTTTTTTCCAAGCGTATTACAATTATCTTTTTGTTTTTTTATCTTAATCTATTGTACTCGTCTGCATTAAAAATTTTTCCACTTTGGACAATTTGTTTTTTTAAGATGTAAAATTTACTGCTTAATATTAATTTAAGGAAAAGATTAATTTACCTTTTTTTTACCAAAAATATACCAAACATAGGTAAACGTTTATAAATGATGAAAACAATATATAGTATAGACGGGGAGAGACTTTCCAAAAAACCTTATCACGGTTTCACTTTTTTTTCAAGACTCTCCCCTCCCTCCCTCCAAAAACTTTTCTTCATGACTTAGAAAGTGAGATTCTTCTCTAGTAAAAAATAGGTAAACAAAGAATTGTAACGAATTTTTTAATGTTTATTACACTCTAGAAACTTGTCAAAAACACTCCAAAGATGGCAATGACACTGATGAATAAAATAAGCCAAACATCAAATCGCCAACTCATTACCTTATGGCCATCTAATGGACCAAATGGTAACAAATTAAACAACGCTAAAAAAATATTGATGTATCCTATAAAAAATGCAGTTGATGAAATCAAACCAGAAAAAACAAAACTTACACCCATTGAAACAAGTGCAATTCCAATATTTGCCAATGGCCCTGCAGCAGAAATTTGGCCATATTCTCGTTTGCCGGGAGATCCATGAATTTGTACAGCTCCTGGAGCTGCAAATACAATTCCTGCAAACACTCCAAAAACAAGAGCTAATAATAACCCCTGTGGAAACATCCGGAATTCAGACCAAAACCCATATTTTTGCCCCATATATTTATGGGCAATCTCATGAAAAACAAATGCGGTAACAATCGCTAACAATGATCTGGGAAGAACCGAGAGAAATGATGCAATGCTCCATGCGCTACTTCTAATAGGAACAAAAGCAAAAGAAAATGCGATGGTTAATACTGCAACTGAAATAACTAAATGAATAATCTCAGTTCTACTGAAATGCATACCCGATTGTTGAGATCCGTAACCATATTTATTATTAAATGGAACATCATAAAATGATTCATATACACGTCGATTATCATCCATAAACAAAATCACCTTTCTGCTGATTCTCTAAAATTATCTTTCATATTCTCATTTTATTTATTTTTGTCCTCATTTCTTTTAGAAGATTGGTTTTTTACGGTATTCAGCCAGACCGTTCGCTGTGGGAACGGAATAGTAATATGTTCCTTTTTAAACTCATCATCGATACTTGATCTAAGATCACTTAACACGCCCCATTGTTTCATTACATCATCAATCCAAACTAGTAAAATAAAATTTAGGCTAGAATCACCAAAACCCGTGAATCGAACCACTGGTTCAAAACCCGTCTCATGCACTACTTTATCATGATTTATTGCTACATCCATCAAAATCTTTTTGACCTTATCAAGATCTGATCCATATGCTACACCAACCTCAATCGTTTTTCTTATACGGGTATCTGGTTTTACAATGTTAATAATTTTTTGGTTAGCAACACTATTATTGGGAAGGATAATTAATTCATGGTCAAACAAACTATACAATTTCGTACTTCTCATACCAACATTTTCAACTCGGCAATATTCACCAGTTTCAAGAAGAATAATCTCTCCAATGCGGAACGGACGATCAAGTAGTAAATGAATCCCACTAAAGAAATTAGATAATGTGTCTTGAGCCGCAAATGCAATTACTAGACCTGCAACACCTGCGCCGGCAAGCAATGCAGTAACATCAATACCGATGGAACTCAATCCAAAGATAACTCCTCCGATAATGATGATGGTTAAACCAATTTTTCTAAACATTGGTTTAAGAACCGTTCCAAATGTTGAAAAGCGACCTCCTTTTTTAAGAGTTAATTCTTCTAATATCTCATCAAAAATTCGGTATGCCATATAAATAACAGTGAACACTAGAATAATCATATACAACGTGTTAAGAGATGCAATTAAGCCAATACTGATATCAAGTTTCATTAATGAGTGAATACTACCATAGAGAATAATAATAATCAATATAGGTATACGAATGATTTCTATGATGGCATCATCTAATAATGTCTCAGTTTTTTTCACAAGAACCATAATAACTCGTTTGGTGATAAAATACACAAAAAAAGCAATAGCTGCCCAAATTAGGATACTGAGACCAAAGGCACCGTATGGGCCATCTAATGGTGGTGGTAATGGATTTTGAATTCCTCCGATGATTGTATTTTCTTCACCACTGCTAATGCCGGTAACCGCAATTGAAATTGGTTTGGGGATAGAGAACGTTTCAGTTTGATTAATAGGTCTGAACGTAAACTTAACAATAGCATCAATTTTTTTATCCTGAGGATATTGAGGAATATCAACGGAGAGTCCAATGAGTTGATATTGATTGGATTCATCTAAAACAAAATAATCTTTTGAAATCCGATAACTCCATGATCCTAGCCCAGTTACTTTTATACGAACAACATAATTTTGACTTGAATTCTTGTATATAGTCCAATTGAAAGAGTGTGTTGATCCAATAGATGCGTTCACAGTATACGCGTCATCTTCTCCAATAATTGGCAAGCTATCTGTTGATTCTGCGGAACTAAAGGAAATGAATAGTGAACTTAATATGATACAAATAATGACTGGGATGATTATTCTTTTGTGCGGCATATGGATCATATCTCAAACAAAGTTAAAAATGGGTACATAAACTTATCTACATACATAATAAATCAAGTTCTTTGTTTATTTTTCTAACAATTAAGATTCGTTCATGTTTTCAAAAAAGGATTCAAGATATTGTTTCACATCTTCTATGTCATTGTAATCATATATGGTGACCTGGTCAAGATCCTCTAAAGGAATCCCTCTAATCATGGTTGAAAGTTTGTTCGGCCAATAATCCTTTTGATATAATCCAATAACCGGAATCTTTTTCAGACCTAACCTTGGTCTAAGATACGCATGGGCAAATTCGATTCCTGTGCCTAAACTTGGTATTGATAGCTCAAAAACGGTTGCAATTACATCTCCTTCCACAAAATTAATCATTTTATCTCGAACATACTGGCGTCTTGCCATCTCTTCTTTTGGTAAAGGTCCGATTGCTTCTTCCAAATGTTGAATTGCCTCAGCATAACTGGTGCCTGTTGTATGTTCAGTGACAACGTTGTATCCCATTTCTTTAATTTTATTGATTATTGCCCGGTGAACTGCTGCTCGCTGTTTTCTATTCTGGGCACCTTGTATTGCTCCTCCGTAAAATACATCCATATTTTGAAGCATATTTAGAAATATTATTTTAATTTTTCCCAAAAAAAAGGATTAAATGTATAAAAAATTGAAAAATAAAAAAGTTTTTTATATGGGGAATGCTATTCAGATTTTAGGCGGAGAGATGGGAATGCACGGTGAGTACTAGATTTTTTTTTTCGCTACATTGGTACTCCTCCGCCTGCCTCCCCCAAAAATATTCTTTATTATTCTTACCAAGTAAATTGATACGAAAATTTTTATAGTAATACAGATAATAAAAACAATGAATTTATATGAATAAAAAAAATGGATTGTTTCAAGTATTCTTGGTTTTTTGTGTCATATTTATTTTCTTAGCTCCATCGTTTTCAGCATCCATCCAACTTAAAAATGTATTTAATTCGTTGATTAAACAAACACAAGAAACAAAGGTAGAGAAAATAAATGAGATTCTTCCCAAAGATGATGCATTTCATGGGACGACATCATTTCCATCAATTGAATGGTGGTATTTTGACAGTATGTTCGTTCAAAACTATAGTGTTCATATTGGATTTAAAATTATAACATTTCAAGGATTAAATTTGTTAAAACCATCTATCAATATATACCAGGGAACTACGCTAATTGCTAATGAAACAAAGATTTTAACACCAGTTGATTTCACAGTATCTCAAGATCGACCATATATTGAGATAGGATCAAATCCAGTGATGGATTTTAATGAAAAAGATTATGAAAATAATGGAGAATGGAAATATCATATATGTTATAAAATTGGTGATGTTGGAGTAAATTTACAATTTCTTAGCGAAACAAAGGGATGGAAATATGAAACACTTCATGAAGGCTGGACCGTTGCAATCCCACAAGGAAAAGTCTTTGGAACTATATCGTTTGATAGTCAAAAGTTTGAAGTTACCGGGCGAGGATATCATGATCACAATTGGAATTTTAGTCTGCAGACACCCGCCAGAGGATGGTCATGGTATTGGGGTAAAATCACGGGAGACACATTAAATCTAGCCTGGGCTGAAATCAAAGATACGGGTATTTTACCACAAACATTTTCAGATAATCTTGGAGTGTTGAACACACAACTAGATGAATTCATTACTATTGATCCTGAAAATATACATTTCTCTGCTGAATCCTTTGTATTCAAAGACAATCGTTTTATACCAACAATCTTTCATTTAACCTTAGATCAAGATGATGTTTTTATCGATGTTACACTCACTTCAATAGATCTTCATCGATCTGATCCTAGTGTGATGACTTTACATTACTGGAGATATTTTGTTTCTGTAACTGGTGTAATTTCATATAAAAATACAACAGAATACTTAGATGAAAAACTCCAAATCATGGAATATATGAGATTTTTTTAAAACAAATTATTAAATCAACGAATCATCATAGGATAAAGTATATCAGAATCCTTTTTTTACACGTGTTTGTTGGATGATGATGGACATACAAATCTTTCAGGGATTAAAAGGAGCAAAACAAGCTAAAGGAATAACAGTAATTATTGATGTATTCAGAGCAAGTACAACCATTCTATCCATTTTACATCAGGGAGCAAAATATATCACACCTGTTGAATCTATCCAAAAAGCATTATTTTTTAAAAAACAGAATCCTTCATGTCTTCTAGTTGGGGAAAGAAATGGGAAAAAACTTCCGGAATTTGATTATGGGAATTCACCAGCAACAATGATTTCACTGGATTTGTATAAAAAATCGATTGTGTTATCAACTTCGTCTGGCACCAAAGGAATCTGTAATACAGATCATTCTTCAGAAACACTCATAGCAGGATTTGCAAACATATCAAAATTGATATCATACATCAGAAATAAAAATACTGATCATCTGAGTCTCATTCCAATGGGCTTGAACGCAACTACCCCTGCGATAGAAGATGATCTCTGCGCTCAACTCATCAAAAAAAGATTACAGGATCAATCAGTTAACTATCAAGACTACATAACACCAATAATGAAGAGCGCTGGAATCAAACGATTGCTCAATCTAGGACAACAAAAAGATATCTCCTGTTGTTTAACACAGGATATCCTTCCAATAATTGCCATATATGACAAAAAAAAAGGCAGAATAATAACAATTTCAAATTAATATCTTTTACAAAATATTTTTATACATTTCTTTAATTACCTTTTATACAACGAGGGGCTAAACGTCACTTAAACAATTTAACGGAGGAGGTAAAAAATGAAATATCAATTGGAACAAAACATGAGGCCACTATACGCCATTACCCTAACACTTGTAATAACGAGTTTGTTTATTTTTCCTTCAATTCTTTCAGAGTCAACAACTCACCTACAAAATAAAACAACTAACATAGATACCATCGGTGTTCTCATCATTAATTACGGAGAACCAACAACATTTACTGAAGAAACATATGATGATTTCAAAGCCTACATGAATCATATGCTTCAATTAGGAATGCTTCCAAGTTTTTTAAAAAATATCGATAAAGGAACAATTCTTACTGATATGAACGCTGATTCATGGTCTTTTCCCGGGAAACGAGAGTTGATAAATGCATGGGGTGAATCCGTGCTACCCTTCGCACTTTACAGTCCTGGAATTGAAAATATGCATACTTTACCTCACTATTTCCTTCCATTTTTTGGTCCTGGTTTTGGAGAAGCAGATATCTATGAACAAGCAACATTAACCGCATATCACTCATGGAAGAATATGGATAACCACTCACCATACAAAGACCATACCATCCCTCAAATAAGCAATGTTATCGATCAGCTTAAGACAACTTATAAAGAAAATGTTAGTTGCTCAATAGGATTTGGATTTGAAAACGGAAGTATTGCTGATGCAACAACTTATCTTATCGATCAAGATATTACCATGTTAATCGCTGCTCCACAAATGGTGGTTGATTCTGATTTTGAAGGAGATCTCCATTGGTATAAGGAAATTCATGATACGTTAGATGTATTGGATATGGATATACCCGTTCTTATTGCAAAACAAATGGGTTCACAATCATCTTTTGTTGAAAGTATCGTATTAAAAATACAAGAAGAACTTGAAAAAATTCCAGAGAATGCCAAAGTTTCTTTATTTTTGTCTAATCATGGTTTTCCACCAGTAAAATGTGGATCATATGATTGTGGATCAGATTCATATCATGCAAATGCAAGAGAATCTTACTCTTTAGTTAAAAAAGCAATAAATGAAAATATTGCTACTGATAATCTCCTAGAAATTAAACAAATCTATGCAGAATTTGCAGAAGGAAGTGATGATCCAAATAATCAAGTACTTAGCCCACTTGAAGCACTTGATCAGTTGTCATCAACTTGTACTCACGTTATTAATATACCTTATGGATTCATTGGAGAAAACACAGATACCCTAAATGCATTACGTGATGCATTTGGTGTAGAAGGTTGGAATCAAGATTATGAGACTGTTTTCACATATGAGGATGTAACCGTTACCATTACATCTTGTAAGTTTCACGATTCACTAAGAGAACAAGCATTATTTGATAGTATCGCTGATGAAATAGAAAAAATCATCAGTTAACTTTCCTTAATTTTTTTTAGCATATATTTATGTAAGCTTAATCTGTTGAAGATTTCCTAGTTATGAGTTCAATTCGATTACAAAAATATTTAGCACAATGCGGAGTAGGGTCACGGAGAACCTGTGAAACATATATTGCTCAGGGAAGAGTAAAAATCGATGGAAACGTTGTCATAACACTTGGGACAAGAATAGATCCATCACATCAACATATTATGTTTGATGATAAAGAAGTGCATCCGAAACCGATTACCTGGATTATGTTAAACAAACCACCCGGCTACTTAAGCACAGCAAAAGATCCAAGTGATAAACCTACATTTCTAGACCTTCTTCCAAACGATAAACATCATTTATTTGCGGTTGGCCGGCTTGATTTTCTAAGCGAAGGATTACTCTTAATCACTAATGATGGATACCGGGCAAACAATCTTATTCATCCGCGGTATGAAATTGAAAAGGAATATTGGGTGATAACACCAGATAAGATAAATAATGAACAACTGAATCAATTGAAAAACGGGTTCATCATTCATCATGATTTTTTAAAAGTAGAACAGATTCATCCAATCAATGATGTTAGCAAAAAGAATCAATTAACATATTCAATCATCATCAAAGATGGAAAAAATCGTCATATACGAAGAATGCTTGATTATATACATATCCGTATCAAAAAATTAAAAAGAGTTCGCATTGGGCCAATTAATCTGACTAATCTGCCTATTGGAGAATGGCGCTATCTTTCGCCAGATGAGATACAAAAGATTCATATGTTATGCCACGGTCTGAAAAAAGAATAAAATGAAAGAAAAAAAACAGGATTAATCCTGTTTGAAAGATAGTTTTTTCCTTTGTTAAATTACTCGTATGGGCAGTTGCCGTTACCTACTCTAAAACCTGATCCATCTTGTGATCGAAGACCTTTTCCGCCGCCACGTCTGTATTGATTACCAGTTCCATCCATTGGTCGGTTATCATTAATTCCATCAAAACTGTTTTAATGATTTTAATTATTTAGGTAAAAACACTCTAGACTTACCCTATCCATTAATTGTCTCAAAAGACTACCAATGAATGCAATGATCATCATGATAAGATAGGCGGGCCAGAGAACACTGCCGATAAGAGCAAACAACACTGGAACAAGTAATGGTTGACCCGGAATCCGATTCATCCACAACAAAAAAAGAATGATTGGAAACGAAACCAGAACACCGATCAGATAGAATCGTAACCATGAAGTTGAATCTTTTTGAAACAAACTAGTATCAAGTGATGAATCAACTGTTCTTAACATATCGTTCTTAATTTGATCAACTCGAGTTGAAACTTCAGATCGAACATGAGTAGAATACACCGCGGAAACACAAGGAGTAAGTAAGCATAACAAAATTGAAAGCATCACCCCAAACAATATTCTTTTTTTTCTCATATTTTACGACTCCCTCTAAACACAATTAATTCTATGAATTCCTTACCATAAAAAACTTACCTTGATCCTCAAAGAATTCATAAGCCACCTGTACAATTTTTATTAATATCAAGAAATCATCAAAGCTGCACCAATGGAATCATAAAAAAAGAATCCTACGGAAAAACAAATAGAGTCATGCTTGATGAAACTATACAAAAGATTTTTATTAAAACTAATCAAGAATAAAATGGGGGAGGAAGTAAGAAATGAGGTCTCACTGTTTTTATGGTGAAATGAAAATGAATTAGGGATCAAGTGGTTTTTAATTGATTTAAAAAAAATGCACTTACCTTTACTGAAACAAATAGTAGAACTACTAATATCAAAGAAGTGAGGATGAGAATACCAAGAAATGCTTGTGAACTACTTGCAAATTCCATTAAGGAAAATCCAATACCTGAAATAAAAAGCATGATGAGCGAAACACTATACAATAACAAAACATCAGATTTTTTACCAATATATTTACTTCCCAATGGTGCTGTGATAATGACACCTGAAACAAATGAAAAAATAAACATCCAGATTACTGCTAATGCTGATTCAGACTCAGTAAACGCAAGAAAAAATGCAAGGAATGGGATTGATGCGATACCTGGAAGGATCATTGCTAGCATTTTTCCAAGAACAAAAGACTCTGCTGAAAGTGGTACTGATTTAATTAACCAGATCTTGTTTTCTTCATTTAGAAATAAATTTAATGTGATAAAAACTGCTGCATACACTACTAATACATAAATGCCTACGAATGCATATGTTTCTAGTGAAAGACGATTAGTAAAAAATCGAAGTTCTTCAGGTAAAAATGATGATTGTCCAAATACTGCAAGATAACCGGTACTTATTCCTAGAAATGATGCAGAAAAAATAATGCTAATTAATAATCGTTCTCTCCATAAAAAAATCCATTCTTTTACACATACCGACCAGAAAGATCCTGGGAATCGAATGGTTTCATCAATGTGAACCTTGTTTTTTTGTTGTTGAAAAAGATAACTATCCAATGCAAACCGTAAAAAAAACCAAAACAAAAAGATGTATACTATGAATAAAAAAATGAGAACCGTCCAATTGAAATCAATCCAAAGAAAGAGTATTGGACTACTGGTCAATGGTAAGAACCATCTGTATTTACTAAAAAGAAGATAACTTAGAAGTGATCCTGTAATGCTTGATAGTATTACTGCGGTAGTAAGCAACAAATAGGCTGCAGTGCCATCAAAAGATAGATTTAAAAAAAAGATTACCACTGTATAAAAACCAGATAATACTGCCCAGAAACCAAGATTAGACCAAATGATAACAAAAACGATTTCTGATAAAACCGTTGATTGTTTCTTTTGAGTAGATAATGCATAGACTAAGGCATGGTTTGTGATGAACAATCGATAGAAATCATATGCTGCTTTTAATAAAAAGATGCCAAAAATAACAAAAAATAGTTCGCGAATAGAAATGAGAATATCCAGTCTTAAAAAAACAAGGCTGATTCCGGCTATCATCATCACAGAAAAAGTTGCCATGCTAAAAAATAAAACATAAAGAAGAGGGGATTGTGTCAGATTCTTCCGAAACGATCTCCATGAATCTGTGATAACAAGATTAAATGTTTCTAACATGATGATTACGATCCGGTGACTGAAAAATATGCGTCCTCAATTGTTTCATAGGTAGACAATAGTTTCTTTACAGATTGGGAGGTGACAATAGTTCCGTTTACTAAGAAATAGACATAATCAGCAACTTTTTCTACTAGGGATCCTGAATGGGTTGCTATGAGTGTGGTGCCCTGTTGGTTTATGATGAATCGTTCTAATGTTTTTGCCGTGAGCGGGTCTAATCCCCAAACTGGTTCGTCTAAGAGAAGATTATGTGGATGATGAAATAACGCAGCTATCATCGAAATTTTTTGTTTCATACCTTTTGAGTACCCATTGATCTCCAAATCAAGAGCATCAGAAATTGCAAGAAGATCCGCGAATTCTTCGATTTCTTTTTCTGCATGATGAATATTTCGTAATGATGCTAGATACAAAAGGAATTCTTTTCCACTCAATCGATTATATAAGTATGGCATTTCAGGAAGATATCCAATGGTTTTTCGAACTTCTTCCGATTCTTTTTTTAATGAACGTCCATCAATCAGGATATTACCTTGTTTATAAGAAAGAACTCCTGCACATATTTTTAATAATGTACTTTTTCCAGCACCATTGGCTCCCATCAATGCAGTTACGGTGTTATCGTTGAAGACACAAGAGATATCATCTAATGCAATAAATGAACCATATCTTTTAGAAAGTTGCTGTATCTTAATCATGAGAGTTCATCCTGATGATATAGATAATAATGATATCTAAAAATAATTACGGTTCTTACCCTAAACTGAGTGTTAATTGTTAACAAATTAAATAACTTAGAACTTTATTAGTTTTAGTATGCGGTCTCAAAAAATTCAGAGCATCCTTATTTTTATAGCGTTGCTTTCGATTTTGTTAGTGGGTTGTATAGAGAACCAACAAGAAAACGATGCGGCAAATGGTCAGGATGTAACAGTAACAAGAGTTATCGATGGAGATACGTTGGTTGTTATGTTTTCGAATCAATCGACTGCAACTATTCGACTTCTTGGAGTTGATTGTCCTGAAACATCAATAGAGTATAACTCTGCCTATGAATATCAAGATATAACAAATCTTAGTTGTTTAACGTATTATGGAAACCAAGCGAAAATGTATGTCACTTCTTTACTGAATAATTCATTAGTCCGTATTTCTTTTGATACACAAGCACAAAAGAAGGATCAATATGACCGGTTTCTTTGTTATGTAACTTATGAATCCTTAGATTTCAATGCACGGTTGATTGAAGAAGGATATGCTCGTGTGTACACCCTTGAAACATTTAGTAAAAAAGAAAACTATCTTTCTCTTGAAGAAAAAGCAATCGAACAAAAAATTGGTTTATGGGATTGTTCACAATCTGATCATCCGTTGATTATTGAAACAGTTCATTATGATGCCGAGGGAAACGATGCGGAGAATCTTAATGATGAATATGTTGTTTTGCTAAACACGGGAGATAAAACAATTGATCTAAGCGGTTGGAGTATGCATGATGAGCATGGAAACATGTTCTATTTTCCTAATGGATTTTTTTTAACTGCTCAAGGTTCAGTAACAATTTATACTGGAAGAGGAACGAATATGACAACTGCATTGTACTGGTATCATGAAACTCCGGTTTGGAACAATGCTGGAGATACTGTGTTTATCCTGGATGAAAAAAATGATAGCATTGTAACATACTCATGGTAATTTCATTTTTTTAAAGCAATAATTTTATATATTTGAACTTATCATTTCATATGTTGGAAGGTGATTATTTTATACATGTCGGGAATAGTTAAGGAAATTGAAGCATCTGACTGGTCAACAACCCTAGAAAATCAATCAAAACCATTAATGATAATGTTTTATAATCCACTCTGCCCACACTGTCAATCAATGGATTCACCATTCACCACTCATGCAAAGACATTCAAAGAAAAAATAACATTTATGAAATTCAATATTCAACAAAACCAACAAATACCCTATTTTTACGGCATTCATTCTGTACCTACCTTTATCTTCTTTTGTCATGGCAAACCCGTAACCGTACTCACTGGAGAAGTACACCCATCTATCCTAGAACATATCATTGAAGATGATTTGCTTCATGGAAAACATTGTGCAGATCAAAGAACTGAAATCAACTATGAATTCACAGGATACCTCTAAAAAATAAATCTAGGAAATTAAGGATAGATAAACTAATCCACGGGATACGTGCTGATTCGTTTAATTCCTTCTACGATGAGATTATGATCATACACTAGGGGTCCATACGACAAGCGAATCCCACGATTCATGCTTGGTCCAAAACCAACACCGGGGATAACTAGAGTTCCTGTTTCCTTTAACAATTTTTTTACAAATAAAACTGGATTTACTTGCTCGGGGGTTGGACAAACCGTATATAAACCACCCATAGGTTCCAAATACGGCCAATCTAAATACGTTTCAATCGCAGCAGTTAACACCGTAGCAGTTTTTTTGTACAATTGGCGAATGTTGTTAACATATTCTTTTACAAAACCATTTTTCAATGAAGAATCTAGGAATTGTGCAACAGCCATACTATGCAAGGTGTCTGGTGAAAGAAGCATTGATTCATTGATTTTTTCAAGACCATTTATAATGGGTTGACTTGCTTCAATCCATCCCAGTCTTCGACCAAGACTGCTCAACCATTTTGAATGAGAATGAATACCTATCACATGTGGCATATCTTCGGCAGACCAATGAAAACATGAAGGCATCTGATCAAACCATAAAGATTTATAAGCAAAATCAAGAATGAGGAATCCATTATGATCCTGCATAATATCCGCAGCTCCTTTCAAAAAAGAGTCTGGGGGAATCTGGCTAGTAGGATTATCGGGAACGGGAACAACTAATGCCTTTGCACCTTGTTCTGCAAATTCCTGAAGTTCATCTAATGATTGTTGAGGATTGCTCAAATACGTCCAAGTAGAAGCATCTAGGGCAGAAATGAAACGAAGTGTACTGGAGGGTAAAGCGATTTTTACTGCATTAGCATAATTTGCATAGGTTGGATCAAGAACACAAATATCATCACCTGGATTAGCAATGACTCGTAACACATCATGAAATAACTGCGTAGATGATTGCCCAAGGGCAATGTTTTTTTCTGAAATATTTTTTACATCATACACCGTTTGTTCTAATTGAGATAGTTGATAACGGCAGTATTCATTACCTATAATAGCACTATAGCGGCCAGTGTCATGAAATGTATCCTTATCCTTACACAAATTCACATAAATCTTCCGTAACGGTTCAGGAGCAAAATGATTACACCATCCCCCACCAAAAGAAATCATCTTCTCTGGATTTACTCCCATTTCTTTAATATTTGATGGCTCAGCCATTTTCATAATAGTTTGAATGGGGGATAATCCCTGTAATGTATCCTCAACAAGATGAGATAATCTAGTCTTCTCCCCATTAAAATCTGTTTTTGCTGACATCACTTCCATGATTTGATAGTGCATCTTAAATGCTTTGATTCATCAATTGAATAGTATGTTATAACCATCATAAGATTTTCAGCACATCTCTTGTTGTTGAACTTAACAGTTCATCACCATCATAGGCGGTAACTGAAAGTTGATGTATGCCAAATGACGTATCATCCCACATCCAAGAATACGGCGGGTTTTCATCTACCCCTACCTGTTGGCCATCAAGGGAAAAACTAACTGACGTAACCTGTTCAGCATAGTCACCAGTAACAGAAATGTTAACCGTAAGGGGACCAAGTGCCATTGTGATAGGGAATGAATAGAAATCCTTGTATAAGATCCTTAGAGCGGTGTATTCATCAAATACATAAAGACTTCCTTGACTTGGTTTTTCAATAACCACGGCTGGAGATGCAAGGTCTTGACCAATTGGAACGAAATCAATGCCTGTGTATCGACTACTTGAAAAAATTGGTATTTCTGGATTCCAATGTTCATGTATCCCAAGGCTTTCTTCTACATATATTCCATCATTTTCTGGATCATACGTTTCTTTTGGGGGCTCAGCTGCTTGATGTAAATAGTTTTGTGATCCTTCTAATGGAATCGGTCCTTCCGTATGAAGAAAATCATACATCACTGAATCAATAGCCACGGGATCTTGACTGAAAAATAAACTATTCGTCCAATCATCGTTGAATGGATACATGTGAAAATGAGTGATTGTTCGATGATCACGCAGCGTTGAAAATAATCCATCACCTAAGAATAACACGGTTTTCTTTCCAAGATCTTCATGAGCGAACAAATCAGTTTGAGGAGCAGCATTTCCCATGAATTGACCCGATTCATGATATGGATGAATTTCCATGACCGGTTCGATAAACGTACCAAACATATTCTTTCCAGATAATGTTACTCCGTGATTTATCGGATGTTGTTTCAACAATGGAATGTTAATGATATATGATGCATCAACTACACAAGTTGGAAGTGTTCGAATGGTACCATCTAAAAAATAAAATTCTTTTTCACTGGGGCTAACTTGATCTCTTCCCGGTGCTCCACCGATTGAATCAATAAATTGAACATTTGGATACTCAGAAACAATAGGATCATAAAACCAATTGGACATGGGTCTAGATGCATCATAAATAATGATATCTTCTTGGTTGATACCCACAGTGTTAACAAGTTGTGAAAGAAGTGTATTAACTACGGTAGGATCTGCGTCTCTTTCATTATCTGCTTTTTCATAATCATCGATAAAATCAAGTGGATTCCAACAATTATTCAAATTTACTTTGATTGCAATTTGTTCACCTTGTTGATAGCCATGACTTCCCCGATTGTTTTTTTCGTTTACAAAGCTGAATAATATATCCCAGGCGTCAGATAAACTCTCCGAATCAGCTAATGTTTTAACACCCTCTTCCAACATGTCACTAATAACCTCCTGGTTATTATTTTGTGATTCCCACCAATATCCATCTAGTTCTTTCTCGGTGGCATCAGGATTCCAGGTCCAAACCACCCGACCGGGGGAAACACCTTGTGGGATACCTATGGGCTCATTTGAAATTGGTGTCCAAGGTTCATAAGTTGGTCCAGTTGCGACTATATTAGCAAATCCAAATCCTGTGATACTTCCAAGTAAAATGAAAAAGGATAGTGCAGCTGGAATAAGTGCGGTTGTTTTTCTTTTGGTTTTTTTTATTAAATAAATTGTGGTATAAAAAATGCCACTCCAAAAAGCAACATATCCTAACGCAACGGGGATAGCAATTTGTTGACAAGGATATTGGGATCGTGTTGGTTTAGGAATGACTCTTATAAGAAACCAGATAAGTGCAATAATGCCTGCTAGGTGAAACCAGATGCCTTTTGCATGTTTTAGGCGATGAAAAAAATGATATTTACATTTCATTTGCTTGCCCCGCATAAAAATAAGCTATTATTAAGTATAAAGGTTTCCCTTTTACTTTATTATTCGATGTTTCTTTTTGTACATTGGTAATGATTTAATGAATATAGATTGATTCTAAATAATTCCTTTTTCACGAAGGCTGACGAATTCATTGTTACCAATGACAACATGATCTAAAATTGAAATACCAAGGATTTCACCAGCATTTATTAGGTTTTTTGTTACTACTTCATCTTCTTTACTCGGAGTTGGATCTCCACTTGGATGATTATGGACTAAAATGAGTGAATTTGCACTTACTTTAACAGCTAAATTAAACACTTCCCGAGGATGAACAAGTGATGAATTCAAAGTGCCCTTTGAAATGAGATGTTCTTTTATAATTTGATTTTTAGTATCAAGATATAAAGCCATAAAATGTTCTTGCTTTACGTTTGTCAATTCGTCTGAGAAATGATTGAACACGTCTTCTGCATTGGTAATTTTTTGTTTAAATCCCTTTTTTTGTAGCTTACTTGTTCGTCTGAATATTTCAAACATTGCTGAGATTTTCAATGCTTTTACATCTGTATCTACTAATTTTTTCAGTTCATCGAGCTCAAGGTTAGCTAGTCGATGAAAATTTTGACCTTTTAATATTCGATTACTCATATCTATTGCGTTTTCATTTTTGTTTCCCCGTCCTAGTACGATTGCTAGTAGTTCTGAGTCGGAGAGATATTTTGCGCCTTTTCGTTGTAGTCGGATACCTGGTCTGTTGTATCGTGGTATTTCATAGATGTTCATGCCCGTCACACCGAAAAAGGGTATTATTTATTATCTTTTATAGTTTACTAAATTATAATTTTATTAAATAAAATATATGAAAATTAACACGGATAAAATAACAATCATTAAAAATACAATTCCTAATATATAACAAAATTTCCAAGGAGTAAACAAAATGAATATTATATTTCCGACACATTATTTGAATAATAAGAAAAGAATGATCAAGATCATTTGTTTTTTAGTTTTAATAGTTTCAACAATATCAATTATTGGTTTAAACTCTGCGTCTGCTGAAGAGATCAAGCCAGAAATGTATGCACCAATTCTCTACTTTGAGGGCCAGGAAACTTGTTTTCCTATTGATGCAACCTATCACATTGATAACTCAAAATTATATGTTCATGATGGTGAGACTGCAACACTGGTAGATGACACACCTACCATATCAGAACTTTCCACATATACTGAAGCAGGCTTTTTCTTAGATAATATTCAAGGATCTTCAAAAGATGCTACTAGTATTATTTCTCATTATCAACAAACAAAAAATGATTATGAAACCATAGTATATTACCATCAATCCGATCAACAAGGAAAAACAATTCTTCAATATTGGATCTTTTACGCATATAACAATGGAGAACTCAACGTACACGAAGGCGACTGGGAAATGATTCAACTCATCTTTGAATCAAACACACCGACAACTGCAATGTATAGTCAACATCATAGTGGTCAACAACTTAACTGGGCAGAGGTAGATACCACTTCAACTCATCCGCATGTATACGTGTCGAGGGGAAGTCATGCAAATTACTTCCGATCCTTCTCGGGGAAACTTGGTGTAGCAAGTGATATTGTTGGAAACAATGGGGTGATTCTAACTAATGAGAATTACCAACTAGTGGAATTAAACGATCAAGAATGGTTATCATTCGCTGGAAGATGGGGAGAAATGCAACAAGTTGAGGATACTCTTCTTGGATTCAGTGGTCCATTTGGTCCGGCATTTAGAGAAGATGGGAACATGTGGAACAATCCCTTGGGCTGGGGAGAAAATCTCCCTGTTTTAAACACGTCTCTTTTGCCAGTTGAATGGCTCCTGTATCACTTTGTTACCCTTTTTTTTGTTATCACTGCTTTGTCCGTTGGATTGTTATGTTTCAAATTGTATCGTCGATCAAAAGACCATGGTTTTGGCCCTCGCTTCTTTTCATCATTATATATTGATGGAATAAACACGCATAGCATAGGAAATATACTTTTTTTCGCAGGTATCGCTATTGCAATCATTGGTTTAATGCTTCCTTGGTATTCGGTTTCCGCAGAGATTGCCGTTGAAGGATATTCTACGGAAGGATTTATCGATTTTTTAAGTATTGATGGCCTAAATGGTGTGCAAATAACATATCCTGGCGCAAATGGGCCAATCGCAATTGGATCTTTTATCTTACCTTTTTCACTTATTATTGCAATTGGTTTTGTGTTTACGATCTTCAAAGCCATAGGGGTTCAAAAAAGCAATGTTTTGGGTCGAACATATCTTTGGAGAGGAATATCTTTAATCGTCCCATTTATTCTCCTTATCATCGTTATTTTTAGTCTTGGCAGTATTATTCCATCAATGGTTTCTGAAGATATGGGAGAAAATGAAATAACAACCTTGTTTTCCTCATTATCACAAAATCCAATTTCAGGTTCAGAAACTATTGCCCTATCAGATGGAGGCATGTCAGGAAACATTGATATGATCTGGGGATTAGGAAATGGAGGATATCTTATGTTACTTGCAGGTATCATACTATTAACTGGAGGTATACTGTTGATTACAGCTCGGAAAACGTTTTATTAAACTGGGGAAAAAGCAAGCATTCATCAAAATAATATCTGTTTTTCACAGGCTTGATTTATTACATATGATTTTTGAACGGAGGCGGGGTGAGGGGGACAAGATGGGAAAAATCCCCCTCGAAAAGGAGATCACAAGGGGCGGGGTACAGTTTCGCCAGTTTTTTAAATCTTTATCTTTTTCACTGCTCGAATATGATGAAAAGGAAGTTGAACCATGCCATTTTCATTTTCAAGTATCATGAATCTTTTTTGGGTGTCAACATTTCTCACATAACCACTTTGCACAATGCCTTTTGAATCTTCAGAGGAAATCAAAGCGACTTTGCAATATGAACCTGTTATATCTTTTAAGATGTTCATGCGGAGTGCAACTCCCGATCATCGGAAGAATCCTTCATGTTTTCCTCCTTGCGTGCACGTTGCTTAATGAGATACAGCCAATTATCTACCTTTTTTTCATCCTTTGTCATCTCAACCATCATGTTAAATGTTGTCAAGATGGATATTTAAATATATGCTGAGAAACAAATCTTTTGACAAAATAACATTCCTAAAATCATAAATGAAAAATAACTTAAATTAAAGATGAAAAAAGCGATTATTAAGAAGCGAATTATTCAGTATCCTGGGTTACATCCTCAGCCTTTTTTACTTTTTCGAGGGTAACGTTAATGATATCCCCATACTTCCAATTTCGTGACAAAAAATCTATTTCTGATTCCACATGAATCAAACGACGTGGATCATATTTTTGTTTTCCTTTCAACATAGGCGGCATCACTTGTTTCAACATTTGAGACAACTGATGTTGCATCTCAGGAGGGAAAGGAGATCCATTCGGACCAACTCCAGATACCTGAATTGGTGGCTGATCCATCTCATGGGACTGATCATATTCAAGCGGATCAACTGGTTCCATGACCACTTCAACATATCCTTTTTTCTGCTCACTTGGTTTAATCGCTTTGATTTGATACGGCAAGGTTACTTTATCTTCGACCATACACATTCCTCATAACAGAAATAGTATAAGAGCATTTTCATAAATACTGTAGAAAAATGGTTTCTATTCATAGAAAAGTAAGATTACAAAAATGAAAAAATAATAATCCAGCTGATCACGTTTGCAAAAACCATATATCCAGATAAAACTGATGAAGAAACAATTTTGAGATCAAACCATTTAAGTCCAATTAAGAAAGTAACAACAAACACTATTAAAGCGATGAACAGCAAACTGCCTAACGAAGAACCAATTAACCATTCAGAAAGGATGCCTAACGTACTTAACAATAACACACCACTAATCAATCTATATCGAGAAATACGTATGAACCAAGATTCTTTTTGCAACTTGAATACAACAAGTAAAAACAAACCAGCATACAAAAACAACATATTCGCTCCGAAATCAAGAAGACTAACTAAAGCAAGCCATATCACAAATCCAGGTTTCTGAACATCACTGATAGCAGATGCTGGTTCAAAAGAAGGGTTTGTTTCAGGATAAACAGGTATTGGATTAGCAGAACATGTAACAATTAAAACACTCGTTAAAAGAATAAAAAACAGTATAGACAAAGATAATACTATTTTTTTATTTATTTCACCCGCAGATACCATTCTTTTTTTTTCATCGAACTGCATCATATTCAGTAAAGTATCATCCTTTATCTTTAAAAATACACGGTCTATATGTCTGATTACTATGAAAAAATCCTTAAAAAAACCGATTCTTTCCTTTGATTTAGATGGAACCCTTATGAAACCGGGGTTTGGAGATAAAGTCTGGTTAGAAGGATTGCCAAACATTTATGCAATGACGCACAATATTTCCGCTGATGAAGCAAAAAATCAGTTAATATCTGCATATGATACGATAGGAAACGAAAGGAGAGAATGGTATGATCTTAACTACTGGATAACTAAACTCAATTTAGGTATTACACCAAATGATCTCCTTAACACCTTTTCAACATACATCAAGCCATATCCAGAAGTCCCAGATCTCATTAAACGTCTCTCTATAGAGTATACACTTATCGTTAGTTCGGCAGCGATGAAACCATTTATTTTCATCGAACTAAAAACTGCTAGGATCATGGATTATTTTACAGAATTATTTTCAGCTACTTCAGATACACAAACTGTAAAGAAAGATCCATTTTTTTATCAAATGATCGCTCAAAATATGAACTGTAAACCAAACGAGATTATTCATGTTGGAGACAACAAAAAATTCGATTACTTTTCAGCAAAAAAAGCAGGATTACATGCTATATACCTAGATAGAACTAATGATGAGACGGGTGATCATATTATCAATTCGTTAACAGAATTTGAAAACCATGTTCAACAATATCCGTTCAAATAAAAAAATATTTTTTTTTATTGTTTGAGATAAATCTGTTCGAAAGTACAAATCGTTTTTGCTAATAAATAAGATGCAGTATGTGATTCTGAATCAACAGAAATTTTTTTGCTGATTAGATGAGACGCATTATGGAAATCACCATGAGGAAAACCTCCAATCATTACAGTTAATGGAAAATGCTTAACGTTTTTACACATTTCAAAGAAAGAAGATTTTTTACCTTGCTCCCATAACAAAAAAGTTTCACCTTCTTGTTCAGATAATAATTCTTTTAAAGATTTAGGTTCAATAGAGAGTAACACTTCGTTAGCGGTCTCAATACGGTTTTTTTTCATTAGTTGTTCCATTAGTCCAATAAAGCGATGATATTGACGAGGTAATCGTGTTTTTGGATTTATCCAAATAATCTTTTCGTTCCGAGTGTGAATATACAACTTGAGTAATCCTTTCTTATTAATTGCTGAATCCAAAGCAAAAAGCGCGCATCTATGAACAATATCGGGTCTTCCCCTTCTAGAACTATCTGGTAACTTTTTCATTGCTGCATGATGATAACTAGCGTCAAGTAATAATTCAGAAGCAGGTTTATTTTTTGATTTTGCATATGATTTAATCTGCGATTGAAATTGAATGCTAGATGGAATTGTTTCTATCTCAGATTCAGCAAGAATCAAGGTTAACTTTTGATGCTTAGTTGAGTTAATATCATTCATGGTTTTCAAATAATCATATGAATTAATAATCATTTAAATAACATGGTCATTTTTGAAACGGAAAAAAGGAATATGATTTATGTGTTTAGTACTGGCAGTTCTTTTGCAAGCCATAGTACATTACGGATATAGATATCATGAGCTTTTCCATTGCCAATGGTAAACTCAGCATGCAATGGTGACAGGACAACTCTTCCAAATCCATAGGTACTTGCAACAATTGCTTTTGTGTGTTTGATATCACGATCGTAAGGTTTATCATGTCTTTGAAACGAGGCAATGGTGATTACTTTAGGCATGAACAAATTATTACTTGCCGTTCCAGCGACGAGAGGTGCATTTCCCAGCATCATGCGAACTGAGGAACCCATGTATGGTTCTTGTATTGCCGGAAATGTCCTATGAAAATGAATGCGACCTCTGGAAACAGGAAGCCGAGATAAAAATTGGATCATGTCAAGTGTTGAGAAATATTTTGGATTCCTAATAATTGACTGTAATGCAGACGCATCAGTGTATACGTTAACTAGCCCAAGCATTGGTGACAATTCAGTGTAACCAAGTAAACGAGTGATTAATGAATTATATTGCACGTTCATGTGTTTTACACCAAGGGATCCAAAAGTTGAATCTCCACAGATGCCATAGAATCCTCCGCCACGTCTTACATATTTCCGAAGTTCATGTCTGTATCTAAACGGAGTGAACCATCCACCAACGCCCCCGGGTGCTATCACTACGTCAATTTGTTTCCATCGAAGTTTTCCACTTTGTACATCACCATGAGTCCAGGAATCCCAGAATTCAAAAACTTTTACATCAACATCGTATCGTTTTGCTTCCCTTTTCAAACAATGAGTATGAATCAATGTTGATAATTTTGAGGTGGGTGATTTATCCAAAAAATCCCAGTTCTGACGGATAATGGCCACTCGTATAGTTGGCTTTCTATTAAAAAATGCAGTTGAACTCGGTAATATTGTGGGTAAAAGGAGAAGTGTGAGGATGAATATAGTGATTATCTTAATACTCATGACAGTCCCTATTTTTATTATACTTAGTTACATAATATAATTCTTTCCCTCTTTAAAAAATAGTTCTCTCGATAATCTTTTTCTCTATTGTGACAAGAGAGGGGCTTGAGAGGATGGCACTGTTTTAAAGATGAGGATTTTTTAGTGGATGGGGGAAGGGAGATTGGCTTGCTATTGTGTGAGAGAAATAGAATTATTTTTAATAATAATCTTTTACCACCTCTACAAACCCCAATAAATGATTAAAATAAAAATATTTAAAACTTTCGTTGTATTATTCAACCAATTAATAAAAAATTTAAATTATAAATAATTTTTTTACATTTATTACCAAAAATTCCAATGAATCCGAGATTCATCAAATCGGTCTGCTGGAGGTTTTTCAGTATCAGGTATGCCAAAACATACGCCAGAAAAAGGAATGGCTTCTTTAGGGATATGGCACACCTTGGTGAAAACAGACATGTGCTTTTGATTTGGATACATTCCGATCCATACAGCGCCTAAACCAAGTTTATGAGCTGCAAGTAAAATGTTCTCTGTTGCTGCAGCACAATCTTGTGGCCACATTTCTAATGAGCGAACATCTTTTTTTGGTAATCCGCAAACAACGATAAACCCAGCTGCATAACGGGCCATTGAAGCAAATGGGTGAAGATCTCCAATTTTTTCTAACAATTCAGAGTCATGAACAATTACAAACTCCCAAGGTTGCTGATCAAATGCAGAAGGAGCAGCCATTCCCGCCTTGACTAAATCAGTCATCACATTTAGATCAACCGATTTCTGTTTATATCTTCTAATACTTCTTCTAGAAAGAAATATATCTAATTCATTCATCATAACTTCCTCATCAAGTTCAAAAACATACTTGTCTTTTAAATCATTGGTTCAAAATCAGATAAATACAAGATATGAGGTATAAAAAACAGGAATATTCAACTATCCCGAAATAAACCAATGAATACAAATAAGAGTATTTCTATTCATTCTCACGTGGATGGGATCAAGAAACATTGACAAATGCATTGTCAATCGATGTTCTCAAAGATCGGTATAAAATTTTTTTAACGGTCATTCTTCCACGAAAACAAAATAAAAAGGACAGGATGCAGCCATGGGTGAAGATCTTTCGATTGTAGAAGAAATGCGACAATGGGAAAAAAACCAATCCCATCAATCTGATCAACCAGACCAACCATGTAACAAATCTGTCAACAACTCTTACCCCGTAAAGACATCTCAAGTTTTTAACAATAACATTGAAGACCAACCATCAGAAGAAAAAAAGGAACATAAGAATAAAAATTTTTACAAAATGCTCATTGATAATATTATAGAAGGCATTCTCATTTTAGATTTCAAAGGAACCGTTCTTTTCGCTAATAAAGCAATAACAAATATGGTTGGGTTTGCAGATGCCGGACAGGCAATAGGAAAAAACGCCCTTGAATTCGTTGATAAAAAACATTACAAGAGAGTCATTAAAGATCAACTTCTCGTAAAAATGGGTAAAGGAGGATTTCTAGACAGTTATCAAATCAATACTCTTCATGGGAAAAAAATATGGGTTGAAGGGGTAGGTTGCAACATTGAATATAAGGGAAAAAAAGCAAATGTAGTTTTCATACGAAATATTTCAGATCGTCGCAAAACATGGGATAGTCTCATCAAACTTGAAAAAAAATATCGAGCAATCGCAGAAATGTCAGCAGATGGAATCCTTACCCTAGACACCTTAGGAACCATTCGATATGTGAATCCCTCCCTTCAAACCATTACTAAATACAAAGAATCTGTTCTCATAGGAAAATTATTCCGGGAACTCTTATCTGATGAAAGTATATATCAATTTCAACAACTCCTTTTGGATGTCCGTTCCAAATCCAGATCAATCAAACACGTTGAACTTTCGATAATTGATGCTAAAAACAGTGTGGTTCCGATTGAACTAAGTATTTCACCATTAATCAAAGAAGGATTAATTCAAGGCTTTGTTTGTACCGTTCATGATATTACCGATCGAAAAAGAGCAGAAGAAGAAATGAGAAAATCAGAACAATTAAAAACGGAGTTTATGAACATAGCTGCTCATGAACTCAAATCACCAGTGACACCAATAAAGGGATATCTTGATTTGATCATATCCGATAGTGAAACCGATGATAAAATAAAAAAATGGGCGAAAGTCTCACTTCGAAATGCAGAGCGATTATTGCTCCTTGTAAATGATATCTTAGATGTTTCTCGATTAGATAATGACAGTATGCGATTTGAAATGAAACGATTCCCAATGTCAGATCTTCTGGATGAAATCGTGGAAGATATGAGACCAAGCATTGAAATGAAGGGACTTACCTTTTCTGTGTCGATACCCGAAAAACTACCAGAAATCTTTGGCGATTTTCATCGTTTACAACAAGTTTTGAAGAACTTGTTTACTAATGCTTTAAAATTTACAGATGAAGGAACAATAGGATTTGCTGTAACGCTTGACAATGAATCTATTGCCATTATAGTCTCCGATACAGGAATAGGTATTGATCAGGATGAATTAGAGACTGTCTTTGAAAAATTTTATCAGGCAGATACCGCTGAAAGTAGAAAACATGAGGGTACAGGATTAGGTTTATTCATCTGCAAAGAGATAATAAAAAAACATAAGGGTACTATTATTGCGGATAGCACACCAGGAGAAGGTAGTTCATTTACCATCACCTTACCACTATTGGATGATCAGCAAAATGGTGGCTGCAAGCCTAAAGAACAAATAGAAGCCTGAATTTAAATAACCTAAGAGATGATATATGATGAAAAGAACGTGTCCTAAATGCCATAGCAAAGCAGTTCGATTATATCGAAGTGTCACCAAGAATGGTAAACGAACATGGGAACCAGTCGCTTGGTATTGTTCCTCATGCGGATACACATATTACATAGCTAAACAGACATTGATTTATGATGCAGGTGGAAAACAGTATGATCCATCATTTGAATCGCATTGTCCATATTGTACCGATAAATTGCTTCGATTGTATCGACATAAGAACCCAGTACATGGACGTCAACAATGGAACAGTGTGGGATGGTACTGCAAACGATGTAAATATACTTGGATGGATAAAATAGAAGAAACGGTGACTGTTTAACTCTGTAATGAGAGCTATTTCATCCTAAATTATTAAATAGAACTTGTTGTTTAGGGCAAGGCATACGAATAGAGGAACAAAAAACATGAAACGTAGTTCACGAGTATGGAAAAAGAAAGGCAACATGCGCTGGAAATGGCGAAAGAAAAGAATGAAAAGAGAAAAGAAAAACCGCCGTAAATAACCCTTACCACTTTCATTGGGGGCATGGTGTAACCCGGCATCATTGTGGGCTCCAGTTAAGGTATGA
>CAZYLG010000013.1:0-31548 GCA_964648565.1 uncultured Thermoplasmatales archaeon | reverse complement strand
ATGGTTGTTGATGATAACCCCGATGTTATCTTCTCAGTAAAGAGTGGATTGGAAAACGTTACGGAAAATTTTCGCATCATTGGTGTTGAAAGTGGTGAGAAATGCTTAGAGTTCCTGGAAACTGAAAAACCAGATCTCATTCTTTTAGATATCATGATGCCAGGTATGAGCGGATGGAAGACCTTTGATAAAATTAAAGAGAATGAATCTTGGAAAAAAATTCCTGTTGTATTTTTAACTGCTCGAACAGATAGAGTGGCGAAAAATGCTGGCGGTTTTCTTGGAGAGGATTATGTTGAAAAACCATTTAACATAAAAGAGTTAAAACTCAGAATTGATCAAGTCTTAGAAAACGATCCTGATGAAGAAACCAACAATTAACATCTTTTTTTATTTTTTCCCGCTAAGAAAACCTTATCTGAGTATTTTTGTTATCTTCATTCAGTGCTACGAATATGTTATATATAGTAATGACCACGCCATTATGTAATCTTCATTGTTCATACTGTGGGGGAAGCCTACATGGAATGCCGGAGGATATCACTTATGATGTGGATTTATTGCAAAAACGAATTGAAAAAGATTCTGAATCCATTGTTGCTTTTTATGGTGGTGAACCTTTACTTCGACCAGAAGTAGTAAAACGATTCATTAAAAAACTTCCAGCGAAACGTTTTGTAATAAATACCAATGGCTATTTTATTGACAAAATTGCTGATGAACTCTCATCATTTGATACTATACTGCTCTCCATTGATGGTCGAAAACATGTTACCGATGAGTATCGGGAACCGGGTTGTTATGATCAAGTGTTAACGGCACGTGATCGTATCAATGAATCTGGTTTTCAAGGGGAACTTATTGCTCGAATGGCGATATCAAAGAATACTGATATTTATGATGATGTTACTCATCTTTTGAGTCTTTTTCCTTTGGTTCACTGGCAGCTTGACGTGGTATGGAGTGCACTTTGGAAATTAGCTGAATTTAAACAATGGGCAAAAGATAGTTATAAACCTGGTTTAACCAAGTTAACTGATGAATGGATTTCAGAAATTAAGGAAAAACGGATACTTGGCATTATACCATTTCGTGGTGTTATGACTCGATTACTCTATGATATATCTGGACTTTCTTGTCAATCGGGTGATAACGCGATTTCAATAACCACTGATGGAAAGATTCTTGCCTGTCCAATCGCTCCGGATTACGAATGGAATGATCTTGGTTCCCTATCTGAAGGATTTCATCACATCCATGTGCAGGATCCCTGTCCGAGTTGTGATGTGTACTCTGTTTGCGGGGGAAGATGTCTTTTTGCTAACCGTGAAAGATTATGGGGAAAAGAAGGTTTTGATGCGATTTGTGATGTTACCAAATATTTAATTTATGAACTTGAAAAATATACTACTGTTTGTGAACCAATAAAAGAAAAAATAAGATATCCATTATTTAATAATACTACAGAAATAATTCCATGATATGCTTTTTTAACGTATTTTTCCGGTTCCTATATGGTGGAGTTTATCTGCATTTAGATCAAGAATGAGGGCGTGTTGATGGTTAAGATATGCGATTTGTTTCTCTGTTTCGATACTTATGGAATCCTCTGTTTTTTTCTTCAAGGTAATTGGAACGGTTTGAAGGCCAATAGTTGTATGATATTTACCAGTGTTTACCTCTGGATAAAAAGGATTTTTTGAAAACGAAAGATTGATTGTAGACGTTGTTTTTCCTGTTTCGTTTTGGCAAAGCAAATATCCTCGTTTTAGATCATTCACAGAAACTCCTTTTATTGCAAGACCCACACGAGATCCAGCTGGTGCAGTCTCTTCATCATTGTCTTGCATCTGAATTGAGCGGACAATGATTTCTTTATTTAATGGCAGTAATTGCAGTTTATCATGTTTTTTCACAGTTCCTTGATTCACAAAACCAAGAATAACTTCTCCTAATCCTTTAACATGAAATGAATGATCGATGGTTACTGCTACTGGTCCTGTTTCATCTTTTTTTATAGTTTGATTCTGTAGATATTCCATTATTTGATGAATGTCTCGAGGCATAATTTGAAATGAACTTAGAGCGGTATCCTGAATCATTTTTTTAAGTTGGGTAGTATCCATATATGGTTCGATGATGAGGATTCCTTTGTTTATGTTTACTGAATCAAGCATGAGAATAGTTTCACCAAGTGCTGGTGTTATTTGTTCAGCTGAAATGATGGCGAAATCAATCATGTTGATGATTTGGCTTTTGGGAATTATTTTATCTTCAACAGGATGAATAAAAGTAAAAATTTGATTGTCTGTTTTTCGATGAAAGAAAACCATATCACTTTCTGTTGCTTTTTTACCAAGGTCCTTAGATAATGAATCATCGTGAAAAATACCGATAGTTAGTTGTTGCATACTCCTGCATCAACAGGTTTTACAAAAAGGTTGTGTGAGAAATATGGGTAAAATGATGGGCCCGGCCGGATTTGAACCGACGACCATCTGGTTATGAGCCAGACGCTCCACCAGACTAAGCTACGGGCCCCTGATTGTTTTTTCCCTGGCATGAATATAATAAGTAGTACAAAAATATATTGTGGTACTGCTAAAGAACATTTTGTTAAATTTTTGCTGCTTTGTTGATTTTTTTAAATTCTGTATGAAAAGGAGAAGCAAAGATTTGCTTTTTGTATATTTTTTTTATTCTTCCTCAAATGATTCCCAGAATGATTTTACTTCTTTTCCAAGAGAATCTTCCCATGAAATGTCAATAAACTCATAATATTCTGAGAATTCTTTTGGTTCAGAATCTGGTTTTTCAATAAGTTTTTGTTTCATATTTATTTCACTTTCCTCACCATCTTTTTTTGGTTTCGTGTTAGTCTTTGTCGAACAGTATATTTATATTTGGTGAGGTAAAATTTCAAAATGACAAAATATCAAGAAGAATAATACAAAAATTTCTTAATGATTTAATCCCATAACCGCTAACAAGGGGAGATATGAAACCATTAAGCACATTGGCCCGTTATCCGTACCTTCATGATGCAAAAACCTATGTGAAAAACCAGGGTATAGCAGTAACAGAACTGATTAAAGACCCATTGTATGAACGAGCTCGAAGCATTGCTGTAGAACGATTGAATCATGCATTTGAACACAAAGACATTGGTGTAAGGCAACTTTCAAAGGAATCTGATTGTATCATGGAGTTATTCTCCTATCCGCTTGCCCGAATGATTACTTGTTGTATTAATGATTCATATTTTACGAGACGATATGCGCTTGGAGAAGCCGTTAGATTCTATAAAAATCTAACAAAAGAAAAAACTTCTTTTCTCGTAGATATCGTAAATGAATTTAATCTTAAGATTCGATTTGATGAAGAGAATCAACAGATTTTGATATATTTCACAGATTACCTTACCTATGCTCCAACAAGATATAAACATTGGAAACTTGTAAATAGAGAACTACAAAATGGATACATATCACTTTCTTCAAAAGACTTAAGTCGAATAACCCAAGAGGCTTTGCGTCACCGGATCAATGATGAACTTGTGGATAAGCCCTGTCATGAATTAATCCAAAAAACATTTTCAGAAGAGATCCATCGATTACAAAATAAAATAGCAACACAACGAAAAAACAATGAAACTATTCCCCTAGGAAAACTAGATGTTGAAAAACTGCCTCCTTGCATCAAAGGGATCTTAGCAGATGTTCAAGCTGGAGAAAACGTGCCACATATGGGTCGTTTTGCACTTGTCTCCTTTCTAAATTCCTTAAAACTAAGCACACAGGACATTATTGATTTGTTTAACACTGCACCTGATTTTGATGAAGAAAAATCACGATACCAAATCGAACATATCACCGGAGGTGTAAGTTCTACATCATACAAGCCTCCGGGTTGCGATAAATTAAAAACATATGGGTTATGTCCAAGTGAGGAAATCGATAGGATTTGTAAAAAAACTCATCATCCATTAAGTTATTATCGGTACAAATGGAAGATTGAAAATAAAAAGCAAAAGAAGAAATCCCATAAAAAATCTAACAAAAAAAATGAGGCGTAAGATGAAACAATTTTTTACTTTTGAAGGAATTGACGGATCCGGTAAATCCACCATCATTGACCGTGTTGCTACTGTTTTAAAACAAAAAGATTACCCTGTTGTAACTACATTTGAACCTACCGATACCTGGTTGGGAAAATATGTGCAGCATCAAATCAAAACTAGATCTGATCCTTTTGTGACCGCATTCACTTTTATCGCTGATCGTATAGAGCATAGTAAACAAATTCAAGAGTGGATTAATCAGGGAAAAATCGTGTTATGTGACCGATATGCTGAATCCACGTATGCGTATCAATCTGTGCAACTTGAAAAAACATTAAAAAATCCAATTAAATGGTTACAAGATTTAAGTAAAGATAGAATTCTAATTCCAGATCGTACGTTTTATTTTCGGATTACTCCAGAAAACGCGTTATCTCGGATACAACATCGAGATGAACTTATTTTTTTTGAACAACGATCATTTTTACAAAAAGTGCATGCTCATTACGAAAAAATATGTGAGGGTAATCGATTTATTCAAGTTGATGCTACAAAAACAATTCCTGAACTAACTGAGTTATGTCTATCTGAAATTATTTCGGAATCATAATGATCTTTTACAAAAATTCATAACTATTAATAATATGTGTTATATTGAATGATGGAAGATTTGATATTATGGCAGAACGAGTTTTTGAACAACGTGTCGGACGAACACCGTTAGTTAGAGCGAAAAATTTAGAAAAACAACTTGGTGTCTCAAAAATTTTCCTTAAGTTAGAGGGAAATAATCCCTCAGGACATCGTGAGGATAGATTAGCATATCTTATCATTAGAGATGCACTTACTCGTGGAAAACATACGATTTGTATGGGGACATTTGGTACTATTGGGGGTTCTCTTTCATATCTCTCACAATTTTTTGATGTAAAATGTGTTTTTTATGTTCCTAATAAGAAAAAGATTTCAAGAAAAAAATTGTTTGTACATGATAATGTTGAAATTCGAGAATTTGGAAGAACGTATAATGACTGTGTTGAAGAAAGTCGTCGTATTGCAAAAGAAAAAAATTGGTATGATGCTAATTTTGGGCTTGCAAACAGTATGATTAACATGTATGCTTTTTCATATATTGCTCGTGAACTCTCTCAACGATTTGAAGGGATGATTGATAGTGTTTTCTGTCAAACTTTTGATGGATCATCTATTTCAGGTCTTCATCTTGGATTTAAACAACTCTGGATAGATGAAACAATTGATGTTCTTCCGCGATTGTGGGCGGTTGGTACTGAAAATGGTAACGCTATCATAGAAAGTTATAAGAAAGGATATGAAACTTTTCGGAAGATTGATCCTAAATCTGTGAAGAAAACAAGTGCAAGTCAAACGATGGTGAATTGGAATTGTCAAAATGGTCAAGATGCATTAAATGCTATTTATGCAACGTATGGGCGGGCCTTGGGAGTAACTGATGAGGAACTTCGCAGGTATACGAAACAATTCAAAAAAATCGAGAAGATTAAGCTGTCTCAACGAAATGCTTTTCCTGTTGCTGCATTTATGAAAGCAGCGGAAAAAGGAGATATTTCTGAAGGAAATCATGTGCTCATTTTAGATGATGGAAAGGTTGATTTAACCATTCAGGAGGTTTCAAAGAATGATTTAGATATTTCTTATGAAGCCTTTTTGAAGAAATTAGATGATTGGTTACTTGAATTTACCGATCCAATGCCTGAGATGAAGGAAGCGGTTGAAAACGCGTTTGAGCAGGGTCATGTGATTAGTGCTTTTGATTCAGGAACTCTTGTGGGTATAGCTATTCTTTCACGAAGTAATTATGATACGTTTTTCCCAAAGTATCATTTATCATATATTGCAACCAAGAAAACCGTGAAGGGGAAGGGAATTGCAACGGAACTTTTGCAAAAAGCAATTCAGATTAGTAATGGTGATCTTTCATTGCATGTTGAGACCAATAATAAAAAAGCAATACGATTATATGAAAAAATGGGATTAAGGAAGAAATATTATCGAATGTTGTACGTTGGATCAGAACATGAATCACAATTGTAAACGGTTAACTCCTGAGGAAACAATTGATTTGTTAACCTTAACGAAACAACTTATTCGCATTCCTAGCTCGGTTACCGATGGAGATGAAGTCTATAAATACACTGAGGATTATTTGAAGAGTAATAATCTTCCTGTGGTTAGACAGACCATTAAGAATCCGTATATTACGTATCATAATTTTGAAAATTTATATGTTAAGATCGGTAATGGATGTGGTCCAAAGATTATGTTGAATGGTCATTTGGATACTGTTGGTGTGCAGCGACCTGAACGATGGAAACATCCTCCGTTTGCTGCTGTTGAGGAGGATGGGCGTATTTATGGACGTGGTGCAGCTGATATGAAGGGTGGAATGGCTGCTGCTATCATGGCTCTGATTGCGTTTTCAAAGAGAAAACCCGAGTTTAATGGTGAAGTATTTCTGAGTTGTGTTTTTGGTGAAGAAGCACCGTTTTCACTTGGGGCTGATACGTTGCTTCGAGAATATTCCTTTGATGATTATGATCTTATCGTAGTTACAGAGCCATCTCCTATTCTTTCAGTGAATGATTATTGTTTCACACATGATAAAATTCATGAAACTGTTTTTCCAGTTTCCATTGTTGGTGCTGAAGGACGGGTTGTTTTGGAAATTGAGTTTTTTGGTCGAGCAGCTCATGCTTCACATCCATCAAGGGGAATAAATGCATTGCATGATGCTGCAGTTCTTATTTCAGAGCTTGCTCATTTTGATATTTTTACGAATATTAAACGTGGGCGGGGTCATTATGTGGTATTGAATATTGAAGGTGGTGATCCAACGTTTACGGTTCCTGAGTATTGCCGAGTATTGATTAATCGGCAGATTATGCTTGGTGAGGATGTCGCATCGGTTATTCGAGAAATCGAAAAAATTGTGAAAGCATTGCGTTTGAAATCAAATGTGCAAGTTTATAAGCGTCATTCACCAGATCCTTGTTTAGAATATAAACCATATGTATATCAGGATTCTTTATTTATTAAACGATTTTTTGAAACGATTAAAAACTATAATTCTGTTTTTGATGTACCGGAGAATACTTCATCGGAGCATTCTTTGAATTGTCGATTTACTACACGAAGTGTTGGTGATTTTAATTTGTTAGGTACTCGGACGAAAGCTCCAACCTTAGTGTTTGGACCTGGTGGAGGAAATATTCATGCTCCAGATGAATATGTGCATAAGCAGGAGATTATAGAAACTGCTAATTATTTGTTGTCATTTTTAATGAGTGTCTATCATGACTGAATTCCCTAAACTTCATATAAATCTAGAAAAAATTAAAAAGAACACTGAAACCATTGTCAATATTGCAAAAAGATCTGGAATTGAGATTGTTGGGGTGACAAAAGCTAGTTGTGGTGATCCAAATGTTGGTAAAGCCATGCTTGCTGGAGGTGCTAAAGGCCTTGCGGATTCCCGAATTTCAAATATTAAACGATTAAAAGAAAAGTTACCTGACATTTCATGTATGCTTCTTCGATCACCGATGTTAAGTGAGATATCAGAAGTTGTTCGATATGCAGATAGTTCGATTGATACTGAATTAGCGGTAGTAAAATCTTTAGCTAAAGAATCTAGAAATCAGAGGAAAACTCATAATGTATTACTTATGGCTGAGCTTGGAGAACTTCGTGAAGGAATTCTTTCTGATGAATTCAATGATCTTATTTCATTTGTGAATTCAACTGATTCATTGCATTTAATGGGCATTGGTATGAATCTGACCTGTTTTAGTGGAGTTATTCCTACTCAGCAGAAAATCAATGAATTTCTTTACCTCATTGATAGTATTGAACAAGAGTTGGGAATCATATTCAACGTAGTTAGTGGTGGAAATACTGCAAATATTCCTCGACTTGCCCAAAAACCGCGTCATTCTCGTATTAATCAATTACGTGTTGGTGAAGGTATTCTTCTTGGCAGAGAAACAATTCATCGAACTAGTATAGATCAAACCTTTCAAGATGCATTTGTTCTTGAAGCTGAGTTAATTGAAGTAAAAAAGAAGCCAAGTGTTCCAGATGGTGAGCTAACAGAGAATGCTTTTGGTGAAAAACCCGTGTTTGAAGATCAAGGTAACATCATACGGGGTATTGCAGCGGTTGGAATGCAAGATACTATGTTAGATGATCTAATTCCTTGTGATACCACTGTTTCTGTTCTTGGTGGCAGTAGTGATCATCTTATTCTTCAGTTATCAGAAGAAAAATATCGTGTCGGCGATCATGTTTTCTTTACTCCGAAATATGGCGCTCTTGTTCATTTATTTACTAGTGCCTATGTTCAAAAAAATTATGATTCTGTTGATTGTAACAAGTAATTAAACCTTTAATTCAATTTCATTTCGAGCATGTGAAAATTAAGTCCCATACGTTCAAATGAGGACACATATTCCTTTCCCAGTTTCTTTTTTAATTCGTCAATAAAATCCCCTCTTTTTTTACCAAGGTGGGCCCCAACTGCTTGAATCAATGATTTAACGGTCTTTCGAAAGTCACTCTCATCAGCAGAATCAAAATCATTAGCGAATTGTAAACTGTAATCATTCTTGTTTTTAGATATTTGTATTTTTGTAAGTAAAGGATGGGTTTTTTTTACATTATCAAGCATTTTCATCATAACGGCCACAGCAAAATATGCTGAGGTTCTCTCACCAATGATTTCAATTAATGAATCAATGAGTCGTTGCATGATGTCTTGTTGAGATAATTTGGATTTAGCAATGGAAATATTATCGATTGGAACATTTAATTTACGCAATAATTCAGCATTTCGTTTACCAAGTTTTTGTAGTAATCTGCTTTGAAATTGAGTGGATTGGTCAAAATCAAGTTGAGTTCCAACTTGATAAATTAATTTATAGAGTGCATCAGCAAATTGAAATGTTGGTATCTTTTGAAAATTATCTGATAGTTCAACGGTGTAATATCCTTTTGATTCAGCGTTTTTTACGATGTTAATAGAATGAAAAAACGGATATTTTGGAAGAAGTTCTAAGAATGTTTGTTCCATTACTTGCACAGATTCCCTCTCTGAAAGAGTTGTATTTGCCACAGAAAGCAATGAATGAATCACATTAATAATCAATTGATTTTTTTCTAATGATAAGGTATGAGCACGATTAATAAGATATTCATGTTGCATTTCATCTAATGGGATATCATCAGTCATTGTTTTATGAACGACATCCATATCTTCAAAGGCATCCTGAAACTCCCTAATAAAAAAGAAATCTGCTTTTTCTTTCATTTCAAAAACACTTTTTTTCACAAGTTGATGCAATGCAGAAAAAACATATTTCTGATTCACATTATTTAGCTCAGGGGCGACCCAGATGGCTTCTCCCTCAGAATAAATTGTTTTATTCACACTAACATATTTCAAAAATTCGTATTGCGGTGTTAATTCTTCAATAAATCGAGAAAGCATGGTAACTGCTTCATCTTCAGATGTTCTCCGAGCGATTTTTCGACGAAGAGTATTTAAAATCGCTTTAACCGCAGTATGGTCTACATGATCATGCATAGAATCCCTCGTATCGCAATTTGTTTTTGAAAGAATTCAGTATTTTACTCCCTCCAACGCATACTGTTCATTCACCCTTCTTTTTCAAGAACCTCATCAATTCTTCTTGCTAATTCATCAAGCTCAAATGGTTTTTCAATATAATCTTCACTAACTAATTTACCAAATCCTTTACTATAATCATCGGTTTTTGCAGTTAAAAAGACAACAGGGATTTTTTTCCATTCCTCCTTTTCCTGTAAACGAGCATAGACATCCCATCCACTTATCTCAGGCATCATAATATCTAACAAAATAAGATCTGGGAGTTGACCGCTCTCTAATAAATCAAAGCATTCTTTTCCACCGTTTGCTGAATCTACATTATATGAATCAAATTTTTCTTCAAGTCCTTCTTTAACAGAAAAAAGAATCATTGGATTGTCATCAATGACTAAAATTTTCTTTTTCATAATGTATCACCATTCACCAACCATAAAGAACATCGAATATTTCTTTTTCAAACTAGTAACAAATTAATTATCTAAAAAGGTTTTGAATTACTGGAAAAATATTTTTTTTTAATATTAAAAATCGGTAAGTGTTCGTTGTTTATCATCTGGAAGAACAATCTCATGTTCTACTTCTTTCCATTCTAAATTATAATCAAGTAGCAAATTTTTAACCATATCTGGAACGCGCGGAGCACAGAGGATGCCTCTCACGTTAGCACTTTCAGATTCATGTTGCATATCATTAACATACATGCGAAGTTGGTGTACATTACTAATGGTAGCAAGACTTCTTTTCACCTCAATGATTACTGGCGAATGTGATTTATCGTAAGCAAAAAGATCAATCATTCCTGAATTAACTTGTTTTTCTTGTTTGTGAATCCGTAATCCTTCTTCAATACAAGAAGGATCTTTAATGATATGATCGACGACATCTGATTCCATTCCCACGATTTTTAACTGTGCATTATCTTTAAGTTCACAGATCACAATTGAAAAAATATCTCTAAATGAAATCATCATTTTTTCAGATGGTTTTCGATGACGAGAGTAAACAATAAATAATTCATCATCAACCCTAAATTCAGTTATAGATCCTGCCGGTTGCCAATTAATGGGTTCTCTTAAAACGGGTTGATGAACCATTAGATTCCCATCAGGTTTAATAATGATGAATCGCTCACCCCAATCGAGAAAAGATTTCGCTCGCCCTTCATAATCAACAGTACAACTTCCAATAATCTGTAAAATCGTTTTTTCTGGCTTTTTTTGATGATATTTTTCAATAAAGGATTTAGCTTCAGAAGCAGAAGGATACTGAATGATATCAACCACATTCTTTTTCCGCTTCATACGTTCTCAAAACCATTATTTGCTGAATATCGTACTAAACAAAAAAACCTCTTTTGAATTTGATACAAAAAAAATATTTTCTCCTTTTTTAGCCTGAATAAGGTTAATGCATTCCTCTTTTTTATTGCTCCTCACCAACAACTCTTTTATCAGTTCAGTGTTTTTGAATCTATCGATATCTCTTTAATTGTAAATAAGAAAAATTGAATGTTATCTTAAAAATTCAGTTGGATTACATAATCCAGGAGGCTTTTTTTTTGCAAACCAATTCCCGCCAAGGTAATGTTTAGATTTTTCCGGATATCGATTATACATTTCAAAATGAAGCATGCTAAGAGTATTTTTATTCTTCAATTGTTGAATGTATGGTGGTTGATGTTCATTGATTTTTTTTGGATTCAACACCTGGCCAACCAAACCTATTTTATCTCCAGCTGATACGTTTTCTTCTTTTTTAACAAAAACCGTACTTAATTCAGCAAATCTAAAAAAATAAGAGGATTCTGCTTCTAAAATAATTTCATAGGTTGTATTCCAATAGGAGGTCTGATGTGGACTTGAAAATTCAGAAGTTAATCTAATAATACCATCATCAACAGCGAAAACTGGTGTTTTCACAGGTGCATAAAGATCAATGCCACAATGGACTCTATCACCCCTTTTTTCAAGGAATAATCCTGAGGACTGATCTTTGCTGAATGAATACTTTTTAGGTAATGGATAATGTTTTAATTTCATAGTAAATAAGCCAAGTTATCTTTCATATTTTTTTAAACAACACATTCATACTTTCAAGGGATCCGGCAATAGCAGTATTATTTTTTAACAATCCTGCATGTGTATATCCAGCTTTTGCAAACGTGATGTTCATTCCAAAAGAAACCGCACGAGCAATAGTAAATGCAGTCTTCATTTTTTCATTTTTCATTTCTTTTTCCATATGTAATAACAGAGAAAGCGAATAATTATTCCCTCGTCTATCCGGAAGTGTTGCAAAATCAGTCATTTCAACATATGAATGTTCTAGATTCATCTCAGCAGCACTTGCAGCAATCAATTTTTTCTTTTCAAAAATACCATAATACTGCACATCCTCATGCATCATTTCCTTCAAATAATCTGCTTTAAAAATTGGAAATGGATACGTTTCAAAAACAGTATCATATAATTTTGCTAGAGCGTTTACATTATCCGCAGATAATCGTTTAATCATTTGATCTGTTTTTCCAACATTAATCTTTTTTCCGCTCTCATATTTCCGCATTAATTGATGAACCTTTTTTATCCGTTCTAAGTTTTTTTCATTAATCTTTCCTCGCGAATCATCAATAAATTTACCTAAAAAAAATCCATCTATTTCATTGTTGAAAAATCTTGGAATTTTCGCTTCGACCTCAAATCCTTCATTTTGAGCTTTTCCAACAGCCCACGTAGGAACTTTCGCAAAAATCTTAGTGTATCCTCTATTTTTAGCTAAATCATCCAACACAGAAAAAATTTGAGGAAAATCTTGTTTTTCCAAATCCATTAAATAAATACGATTATTCAAAGATCCATGTTGAATGAGGGAATGATTTAACATTTCAACGGTATCAAACAAAACAAATTCCACCTTATAGAACCAATTATACCTTATTTCTTCCGACGTTCAACCCGTTCAGTATGCTCCGGAGTCAAAGAAATCGTTTTATCATAATCTGCAAGTAACTTAGCAATACCCACCGCTTTTTCTTTTGCACCTTCTAATCTTAAATGTCTTGTACATTCATCACAATTCCGATCGCAGAAATACGGTTCATAAGAATCCGGTTCCTTATATGTAGTGATCACGCCTTCATAATTTCGTAATATGACCTTGTTTGTACCCCAAGAAATCAAATATTCTGGCATCACCGGTATCTTTCCACCGCCACCAGGAGCATCGATAACATAACGTGGTACTGCAAAACCACTCGTGTGACCAATTAAGTTTTCCATGATCTCAATGCCTTTACTAACGGGAGTTCGGAAATGAGTTAATCCTTCAGAAAGATCACATTGATACAAATAATAAGGCCTTACTCGGTTTTGAACTAGTTTTTGAACAAGTTTTTTCATAATCCGTGGGCAATCATTAATTCCTGCTAATAACACTGATTGATTTCCTAATGGAATGCCAGCATCAGCAAGTTTTGATAATGATTCTTTTGCTGAAGTTGTAAGTTCCCGTGGATGATTAAAATGAGTGTTCACCCAAATTGGATGATGTTTTTTCAGCATGGACACAAGATTATCCGTGATTCTATAAGGCAATACTGCGGGAGTACGTGTACCAATTCTAATAATTTCCACATGAGGAATTTTTTGTAATTCTGTCAGAATCCAATCCAAATATTCAGTTGAAAGTAAAAAGGGATCGCCTCCAGAAAGGAGTACGTCACGAACTTCAGGTGTTTTTTTAATGTAATTAAGTCCTTTATTTACTTCATTTTTTGATGGAATTGAATCAACATCACCAACTCTTCTTTTTCGAGTGCAATGCCTGCAATACATCGAACAAGTGTTACTTACAAGAAAGAGTAATCGGTCCGGATATCGATGTGTTATCCCAGATACCGGACTGTCTGTATCTTCAGCTAATGGATCCTCTATGTCTGCTTTTTGGATTTTTAATTCAGATGGATCGGGAAATGATTGTTTAAAAATTGGATCATAGTTATAATCTTCAGTATCAATTAGAGAAAGATAGTATGGCGTAATAGACATGGGAAATTTTTTTACTGTTTTTTCAAACTTTTCTCGTTCTTTTTTTGAAAAGGAAATTCCAGTGAGTTTTTCAAAGGCATCTAAATTTTTTATTGTATGTTTAATTTGCCATTTCCAATCCGTCCATTTTTTTAATGAAGGATTTTCTTCCATTTTTTTTGCTAGACTTTGCTGACTTTTGTTATATATTTCTTTCATGCTTAATCAATGCCTGTTAATTTTTCAATAAAATGAAATCTTACTTCCTTATTAAATTATTGAAAATAATTTTTTAAAATTTTATTGACTTTCACTAAATAAAGGTACCAAAACATTAATAAGGTTTCATCTTTAATAAGGCTATTTGCGGAAGAAGCAAATTTACACGTGATTTTACATGAAAAATAAGAAACCACAAACTGAAGAAGTTATCAGAGTACCGATGCCTAGAAGAAAAGACAATGAAATGTTTGCCATAGTTGAACGTGTTGTTGGAGGATCTCGAATGAATGTTATTTGCGGAGATGGAAAATCTAGACTTGCTCGAATTCCAGGTGGTCGAAAACGGAGGATGGGTCGAATCAGAAGCAATGATCTACTGATCATAAGTCCATGGGATATTCAAGATGAAAAAGCTGATGTGAAATATCATTATCGAAAGAATCAAGCTCGTTTTTTAAGTCGCAAAAAGAAATTACCTTCTCAACTTGATATTTTTTAGATAATACGCACCATTTTTGGTTTTTGCTTATTACTTTAAAAAAAATTCTCTTTTCTTAGCAAAATGTGACATTACATTTTTTTGAAAACGGTAACATCGAGATTATCGACTGATTTATAAACCCACACAGCTTTACTTTGGAAGAAGTGTGGTTGGGATGATGGATCAAAATCAACATAATGGAAAAGTATCAGTCGCGCATTTTTCATGGGAGTTTCCACCAAAGATATGGGGTGGACTTGGAACCTTTGCAACAGAATTAACAAAACAACAAAAAACCATGGGCAATGACGTTCAGGTGTTTGCAGTTAATGATCAAAACTCTATGAAGTCCTTTGATACCTGGAATGGGATTTCGGTTTTCCGTCCGAAAATTGTTGATTTTACTAATGAATTATCATTAGTTTCAAATAATGATCTGCGGCAATGGGGGGATCATCTTTCCTTTTTTTCAACAGTTTTAGGATATAATATCTTGTCTGCATCTAAATTAATCGATGAATGGAATCATTCAAACCATAAATTAGTTGATATTATTGATGCTCATGATTGGTTAGGTATTTTAGGGGGAATTATGGCCAAACAATCATTGCATGCTCCGCTCGTTTTTCATGTTCATTCAACTGAACATGGGCGGAGTGTAGGTGGAGGTTCTTCCACAATTTCATCCATAGAAAAACATGGTGGAGATATTGCTGATGGAGTGATAACTGTATCTTATGCAATGAAGGATGAATTGATTGGTTTAGGTTTTCCCGAAGAAAAGATTCATGTTTGCTGGAATGGAATCGATCCGGAGAAATATAATTTTTCATCTGTTCCCAAGGCGGATATAAATGAACTCCGTCAGGGTTATGGAATAAAAGATGATGAAATCTTTCTGTTTTTTATTGGACGGCTTGTTACCGTAAAAGGCATTTCCCAGCTCATTGAGGCGATGCCGGAGATTGTTTCATCATATCCAAAAGTGAAACTTGTTGTCCTTGGAGTCGGTGATTTGGAAGAATCTCTTAAAAAACGAGTGATAGATCTTAATGTTGAAGATCATGTGGTGTTTCGAACTGAATTTGTTTCTGAAGAGGAACGTATTTGTCATTATGCTGCGAGTGATTTAGTTGTGCTCCCATCATTGTATGAACCTTTCGGTATTGTGTGTACTGAAGCGATGTCTATGAAAAAACCAGTTGTGGTGGGTGCCCGTGGCGTTACGGGTATGCGTGAACAAGTTATTTCTGAAGGGGATGGACAATGTGGCGTGCATATTAATCCTAATGATCCAAATGATATTGCTTGGGGTGTAAAAGAATTACTAAGCCGTGAAGATGAATGGGTTCGATTTGGTGAAAATGCTCGTAAACGAGTGTTTGAATTATTCACTTGGGAGAAAATTACAAGTCGAACTATGGATATTTACAAAACCATTATTCAGTAAATATAAAAGTTTTTTACAATTTTTCTTTACTCTAATTTTTAGACTTATTATTCCTAAATATATTGATGCTTGAAAAATTACGATTTTTCCTGTTTTTTTGTTAATTTTTTTTCTTTTTTTGGAAATTGAGAACACGTTTATGTATTTCTTTGATACGACGGTCTTTGTGTTTTTCAAATGTGTTTGTCATGAAGATTTTTCTCCTAAATAGTATAAATTCATTATTGTTTATAAAAGTTGTCTTATTTATTTCGTTATTTGTAGTAAATGGGAATTCAAACTCTTAAAAAATTCATCTACTATACTATTATCAAATTATGAAATAATTTAAAAATAGGAAGGAATGAAACTATTCCTACTTTTTTTAGATGGTTTTATTCAACTTAATGAGTTGAATTTTTTTCTGTCTTACTCGATGACTAAGTGTATCTCGATGGATGAAACGTTATGGGTTCTTCCTTCATCGTTAGTTACGCTTTCAGTTCCGATTTCTATTTTGTTGACACTTGCCTCTGTGACGAATCGATTACGGACGATTTCAGCGGTATCAACTGCACGGCTTATCGCACGTCCTCTTGCTTTGATAACTACTTCGTTTGCGTCGTCTTTTTTAAATTCTGTTACTACTGCGAGCACATAGCTCATCGGTGGTTTGTTTCCTACATAAATCACGTTTTCATCAGCTAGTTCATCAGTCATAGTTTTCACCTATATATTCTTACTGTAACATCGACAGCACGTAAACCTTTATTAGGTAGGTTATTTAAATCTTTTGTGTACAAAATAGTCTGTCTAGTTCTTAAAAATGAACTATCTTTTACTCTTTTCCAAAAAAATGATGTGTAGCATAAATTAAGAGTTCATTTTAATGTAGATTATTAAATTTTAATTTAAGATTCTTCTGTAAAAAAGGATAGTAAATCCGTAGGTTGATCAACAATGAGGTCAGGTTTTGCATTGAGTAATTCTTTTTTTTTATGCCAACCCCAACTGACCGCTATGGTTTGAACTTGTGCTTGTTTTCCCTCAAGGATATCGCCTATGGTATCGCCTATGTATGAGTATCTTTTTGCAGGATCATTTTTTTGAATTAGCTGTATCTTTTTCACTTTGCTTGGTTCAACGTCAGAACCGTAAATATGATCAAATAAACCACTTATTTTTTCCCTTTTGAGATAGTTTCTGACAACGTTGGTCTCATTGGATGTAGAGATGATTAGTCTATGATGTTTGGAGAGTTGTTCAAGTACTATTTTCATGTTTGGGAACATATTGATTTCACTGCGATGTTTTTTTAGTCCTTCTTTTAACTTGTAAACGATGTTTAGAATCGTTTTTTTGTCCATTCCTATCTTCATCATTTGATCAAACATATTGCCATTGAACAATTGAAGAAATTCTTGTTTTGTGGCGATTTCAGGATATCCTTGCTGTTTGCATGCTTCAATGAAATAGGTCATAAAGATCGGAAGGGAATCTACGATGACTCCGTCATAATCAAAGATGAGAACTTGCTGCATGAAAAGTTTGTAATCAAAAGAGCGTTAAATGATTTTTGATAACCTTTATATGATTTGTTGCCTTGACTTATATCCTATGTTTGAAAATCGAACAAAAAAACAACGCACGGTAATTTATGCGATCATTGCATTTATAGTTACTTTGCTTTTGGCGTTAATGCATTATATGCTTCAAGGATGGATGATTCAGGCGGTGTTAATCGTTGCCGCAATTGAATATGTTTGTGTTTTCTATATTTTGTATTTGCCATTAAAATATCAAAAAGAATAATCTCATTTTTCTTTGGTTTTTTTCTTCTTGTATTTCCTTAAAACCTAGGCTTATATATAGTTAACAATCGTAAATATATAAACCCCTCTATTTCATGTGGAAAAATACGTTCTTGCCACTATGAGAAAAAATAATTCACCAATTTTGCCATCACTTATTTATAAGATTATCAAGCTGTGGTTCAATGATAATTATGATAAAAACCATTCTTTCATTTTTAGTAATGATGAATCCTTTTGCATTATTCCTTTATCTGACACCGGTTATGAACGAATTAAAACAAAAAGATTTTTTTCTAGTACTCATCAAAGCAAGCTTCATCTCCTATGTAATCATTCTTTTCTTCATTCTATCAGGAGATTTCATTTTTACATATTTATTCCAAATTGAATTCAATTCATTCCGAATATTTGGTGGCATCGTTATCTTCTCTTTTGCTTATTTCTATATCGTCAAAGGTAAAAAAGCACTTATACAACTCCGTGGAAGCCTTGATGATTTAGCAGCTGAAATTGCTATGCCATTCATGGTAGGCGCAGGAACAATATCCCTTGCAATCCTTGCATCAGAAGAACACTCGCTTCCCACTAATATGATTCTTCTTCCGCTCATTCTCATCCTCAATTTTACCATTATCCTTGGATTAAAATTCATCCGGGACCATATCATGCAAAGAAGATCACGAATAGCATTTAACAAAAGCATGGGAATCCTCCTTCGAATAACCGGTTTTTTCGTAGGTGCAATCGGTATTAACATGATTCTAATTGGCATTCAAAGACTCTACAATGTTTAAACAAATACTCCTCGATCATTTCAGTTTCAGTTTAATGAATACTAAAAATTAATCCAAAAAGGACCAAATAAAAATGCATCTTGTTCCCACGTCCAGATACCAAACTCAACAGTAGCAACCATCATACCAAAACCAAACCTATCCTCAGCAATCAATGTTTCATTAGATGATTCTAAATCAATGATCATAACTTCAGAAGAAGATGTTGAATCTCCGTTCTTTTTGCTAATTTGAATTGAAACAATTCCAGTTAACAAGCTAGATCCAACATTTTTAACCTCAGCATGAAATCCTATGCCACTTTTAATCACTATTTCGGGTTTTGAAATATTCAATGGATTCATCAATGGGAACCGATCAATTGCTTTTTCGGATAATTCATAAGCACTATCGCCAATACCATCATTGTCATCGTCCTCTCCAGTATAATCACTCCAAAAATTACCGCCTGAGGGATAACCATTATCCCATGAGTTCTCATCTGATTCATCAAATCCGTTTCCATGCTTGTTTTGCATCAACGTGTTATGATATATTGTATTTCCAAAACAAAAATCCCCTAATGAAATACCCCACTCACAATGATCAACCACATTATCATAAATGCTGTTTTCAGAAGAAGACCATAGATAAATACCATATCCTCCGCTTCCTATATAATTCGAAAAAAACTTGCAACTATCAGAAAATTCGATACGAACATTCCGATCATAATTACGAAAAATCCTATTATTGCAAATAACATTATTATTCGTATTGTCCAGTAACACTCCATCATAATTATTATAAATCAAATTATTTACAATCTTATTATCTGATGAAACAACATAAATCCCACTGAAATAACGCGATGAATTAACAATCGAAAAATTCATAATAGTAACATCATCGGCTAACACCCAGATAGTGTGCTTTCCACTCTTAATAACTGTTTTATCCCTCTGCTCACCAATGAGGTTTACTGATTTTTCAACGAAAATATTACCAACATACTGCCCCTGGTTCACAAAAACAGTATCACCCTCCTTGGCATAATCCAACGCATCTTGAATTTGTTCAAAAGGATGGTCCTTGCTTCCATCCCAGGGTCCCTCGCGATTATCATCATCAACATAAATCGTATCAGATTGCTCAGTCATACAACTTTCAAGTGGAACGGAACAAAAAAATAAAAACACTACTAGAACACAAATCAACTTTTTCAATGTTTCACCCCTAAAATTTAATCATACCTCAAAAAAAATATATACATAGTATAATTTAATACTTTGCATGAAAAAATGGTTTTAACTGAAATATTTGGTAAAAATAAATACAACAATTTTACTATAAAAATGATTTTTCATAAAAAATATCAAACACATAATTTAAAATTGAGATATATCTTGGATTCTTATTCATAGGCATTACAATATCAAAATAAACAATCTCACTTTCTGCCCCATAGGTATCTACTGCTTTGAATGAAATGGTGTAAAAACCACTTTTTCCCCATAGATATGATAACGGTGTGGAAACTGAGGACTCAAATGGACCATATACCGTGGGACAGGATGACTCCCACTTAATATAATATGAAACGTTATCTCCTTCAGGATCGTCACAATAAAACGTATACTCAGTCAATTCACCAGCTCGTCCAAAAACAGGCCCTGAAACAGAAACATTTTCAGGCGGATTATTCAACAAATAGATATCTTCTCTCTTATCTTCTACAAATATTTTTTGACTCCCTGACCGTACCATAACCGGCATCAAAACAATGAAGATAATACAAAAGATACATACAATTTTTTTGAACATTACTTGCCCAATAATTATATTGCATCTAATCTAATATTAATGTTTCTACCTTACTTTCAACAACGACCTGAGATTTTCCATAAAATCACAAAAAATATCCTAATCTTTAAAACACCGTTTTTCATAACCAATTGATAGGTAATTGGTGGATTATGGTAAAACTTCGAGGAAGAATCACACTTTTCCTGTTCAGTGTATTATTCGTCCTAGCCTTTGGCATGATAGGATTCATCTATCTAAAGACACATGAAGGAGGAGTACCAACATTCATTGATGCATTCTCATGGGCAATAATCACCCTATCAACCCTTGGATCATATTCTACAGATACTATGCTTGATTCGTCCATTGGAAAATTATTCACTTCTTTTGTTGTGATCCTAGGTATTTCAGTTTTCTTTGTTGGAACGCCACTCATCCTTGCTCCCTGGATAGAACAACGAATCAAAACCACGCTTAAACCTCGTCCATCATCCATTCAAAAAAAAGATCATGTTATCATCTGTGGGTATAGTGAAATCATCGATGAAGTCCTTGATGCATTAAAACTTCATAATGTAGGGTACATCATCATTGAAAACAATGAACAAATAATTCAAAAAATAACACAAAAACACCTTCCTTTTTTACGGGGGGATCCTACAGAAGATCGTATCTTGAAAAAAGCTAATATTCAATCAGCATTATCATTAATTGCAGCAAAAAACGATGAACAGAATGCATTCATTTGTTTATCTGCAAAAAGTCTTGCAAAAAATCTACGAGTTATTGCTATATCTGAAAAAACAAATAGTGCAAAAACCCTCTATGCTGCAGGTGCCACCACAGTTATAAATCCTCGAATTTTTGCTGGAAGCATCCTTGGTAGAAGGGCTTGTCATGATTACACTTTAGATGTCTCTGGAAAATTTGCAAACTTTGGTGATTTAGAAATAAGACAATATGCAATCTCCTCAACTTCAATAATCAATGGATTAAAAATCCGAAGAGCACGCATTAGATCAGTAACCGGTGCAATAATCATAGGGTTGTGGAAAGAAGGTAAATTATTGATAAATCCATCTCCAGATGAGGTATTATACGAAGGAACCACTATTCTTGCGATGGGGACAAAAAAACAACTTGATTTTCTTTATAAGTTAACAGGGGGAAAAAAATGAATGATGTAATCGTCTGCGGATATGGGATCATTGGCCGACGCATATCTTTTGCCCTCAAAAAACATCATATCTCATTTATAGCAATAGATCAAAGATCTGATATTGGTGATGAAACCATAACGTTTCTAAAAGGAGATGCAAAGTCTGAGGACATTCTTAAACAAGCAGGAGTCCAAGAAGCAAAAACCATTGTAGCAGCCACAGATAATGATATAACTAATGCATTTATCACGCTTCTTGCTAGAGAACTCAACAAAAACATTACTATCTTAGCTTGCGTCTCAGAAGTTGGTAATGTAGATAAATTGGACAAAGCAGGTGCTGATTATGTGTTTTCAATGGCTAACGTGGGTCGATTCATTGCAAAGTGTGCGATAGAACCATTCGTTGCTGAATTCCTTGATATGATAAACATCATGGAAGGAGTTGAAATCATGCCGCTTGAAATCAATGAACAATCAAAAATAGCAAATAAAACTGTTAAAAAGGCAAAGATTTGGAAGAAAACAGGTGCTAACATTATTGCTATCCGAAGAAAGAAACAAACGATTTATGCTCCTTCAGAAGATGAACAAATTCTACCCGAAGATATTCTTCTGGCTATAGGAAATGCGGAACAAATCAGAGAATTATTCAATCTTACCGAACCAAAAAAATCAATTGAACCAACACAATAAAAGAAAAAATTATGTGGAAAAAAAGAAAAATTTATTTTTCCAACTAGACTGGTGCAAGTGTTCCAGCAAATACTTGCCAGGCAAGAGCTGATTTTGCAACTAAACTAAGTACAATATACATTTTTTCTCCATACAAGTAATCCTTCCACTTTCCAACTTTTTTATATTGAAGAACCATATTTATCGCAAATAAATTGAAGAACACCGCAATTGAAATAAAAATACCAACCACAAAATCAGGCACTGATTCGGCAGCAATCAATGGAATAAAAATAACCACCCAGGGAACAAAACCAGCGATACAACCAATAATGTATGAAGTCCAATTTGTTTTTTTTGTAGTTTGATTATGTAATTCCATTACTAATCCAAGAAGATTCATCACAGCTGTTAAAGTAAATAAGGCAATCAAGGTCCCAACATCGTAAATAGTTACAAGCATAGCAATGATAACAATCATAAGTGATGCACTAAATGAATATTCAATCCAACGACCAGGATTCATTTTTTTCTTTAAATTGTTAACATACCAATCATATAACACTGATGAAAGTAAAAAATGAGCAGAAGCTGACATCAATAAGAACAAAGCAACAAGTGGGCCAATAGGCACTTCAACAATCGTTTCAGATACAGGAGCAATTGACTGGGTTGCTGAATTAAACTCTGGAAAGGAATAAGTGATTGGAAGAGAATAATCATTACTCAGAAGAATCATTATAAACGCTTGAAATAAATGAAAAAACCCCATAACTCCGTTAAACAACCGAAGTCTTTTAAAACAACTCTCACCAACTGGATCAAAACAACTTGGTTTTTCAGTTTTTGTTACTGTTTTTGGAAACACAAATTTCCCATACGTTTTACAATTCGGACAGGTTACATACACTTCTTCACCAGTTTTTCCTTCTACAGAAAACTGATGGTCGCAAGTTGGACAACTAATCGTTTTTTCAACCATACTTTCACCGTACACAATAAACCCTAATGTGGCAAGAAATAACACAATCCTATTTAATAATGTTGATATAAATTTTTAATCATCAGAATAATTGTAAAAACGATGAATTTAGTCAAATTGAAAAAAAGAAATAAAAGAGTTTTGATGATTAAACAAGTTGAATAAACAACTTGTAAAATACTGGATGATTAGACAAAAACTCATAAAACAATGGATACTGACTATATCTTGGCATACTCACGGGTAAATAATCTGACCATCCACTAACAGAACCATGTTCGTCACGAGCTTTTACTCTGATCTGATAGTCTCCTCGTTTCTTCCAGGTAAATGATCCTGTGCAAGTTTCACCTGATTTATACGGACCAAGCCAACCAGAATTATCATCTTCACTCCATTCAAAGAAATAATACAGATCATCGTTCTCTGGATCGGTAGTAACTGCCGTGTATTCATGCTCCTCTCCGATTCTTCCACTAGTTGGACCACTTGGAGCATTAGGAGTTACTGGTTTTTTAGACATCGTAGCAATGGAAAGTGTTGGATCGCCAAATGGATGCCACTCCTCTATTGTTTTATAATCTCCTGCATTCAAATTAAATGATCCAAGATAATCATTGACTGCATCAAGCCACATTTCTCCAAAGCTAATCGCTCCATCACGATAGGCTTCAAAAATCCTAAGGTTCAATCCTTCAACAAGACCATACGTAACATATTCACCAATATACACATATCCAAGGCCTGTTGCACCAAATGATGCAATACCTCCACCATTGGGATTTGAAAGAAAAGACCATGCGAAACAATTCGAATTCGCTTCGAATTTACCTAGACTACATCCACCACAAACAACGATTGGAAGTTTATCACCATTTTCTAAATTGGTTATCATGGAATTTGAATAACTTCCAGTTGGGGTAGGTAAAATCTGACGAGACACATTATGAGGATAGGTGGTCCATAAATAGGGAGCTCCGTGGCCTGAAAAATCAACGAAGCCACATCCCCCATTGATTCCGTTATTGATATTTTGAACACCTGTAGGTGCAATTCCATTCAATCGGCCATTTGAATACCATATTTTATCGGTGCTAAATCCATCCATTACATCGATAATTGCCTGGTTAACAAATTCTCCTTCATCAATTCCTTTATCATCGCCGGGAAAAGTATCTCCTCCAATGACAACAAGGTTGCCAAACCAATCCTTTGTAAATGCCTTAGAATTTTCATAAGTTATAATCTTGTTTACAATAGTAGAGACCTGTTCTTCGTCGATACATGCAACTCGACCAATTTTAACATCGGGATATAAATCAATTTCATCTGTATTTCCCTCCCATTCATATTCAGCAAAAACATCATTATTGTTTGTATCCCATGTTGAAAACTCCAATGAACCATTATAAATATCAGCATAATAAATATCACTTAAAAATACTTCTTTGTCACTATTTGAAACTTGAATATGTGTTTTTCTTGATGGCATTTGATATCGTCCACCAACAAGCATGACATTACTAATTCCCCAGGTATCATAAGCATTCTTGATGAAATATTTGATTTTTTCAGGTTCATCTCGGCCTTCAACTGGAAAGTAATCACCATTGTAAATTTGATCTAAGTGAACAGAGATGGTAGAAATATTCCGATTGTTCTTATGATCAACAAGAGGGTCTAATTCATTAGTAAATTCACTGGGAGAAATAATCAATAAATCATATTGTTCTTCAAAATTTGAACTTGTAACACTACTTTTATATTCAATTTTCACATCAATTTCATCAGCCCAAGAAACTATTTTTTCTGCCTGATGATATCTTACAGGATAACATTCAACTCTTACAATAACGCTTCTTTCTTCATTGATTAATCCATGTCCAACTTTTATATCATACCATTTTTCAGGGTAGATTTCTGATGAATCCGACGAACTGATTACTACTTTTTGATTTGAACTTAATTGAATTATATCTGGAGCGGAAATAAGGTCCTTGGGAACTTGTTCATACTGTACGTCTTTTGGTGTGCAAACCACATTTTTTATCAAAGTGCCAGAAGGAAAAGTGAATGTTTTGATAAAAGAGGGTAATAATGGTTTATTTGGTTTGGTAACAAAGGAATTCGTTCCCTCAAGCAAAACAGATACTTTGTTATTTTTATCCCTAAAGGAGACTGATGAAAACTCAAAAGATGTTTCTTTCATTTTTACTTCAATGTCTTCTGCGGTGGAAACAACACCGATACCGCTGCTTAATAAAATCGCTACTAAAAATATACAAATTATTTTATTCATAAGTTTTTAATCCCCTATTTACAAACTTATTATCTAATAATATCGATACATTACATATAAAATTATCTATGTTAAACGTTAACATTTGTCTTTCCCTTCCTTTTAAGTTATCATAAGATTTATGATATCTGTTTCATTACCTCTTTTTGGATGCAAAAATCCTCGCAGAGGGACGGAATGAATCCTTATGAAGATTAACCAAGAAAAAAAAGAAATCATCAATTGTCCAGGTAATGTTTTAGTAACTGCAAATCCTGGCACTGGAAAAACATTGCTCCTAGCATACAAATATGCAACTCTAATTGATAGTGGCGTGTCTCCAGATCAAATCCTTTGTTTGACGTTCACGCGAAAAGCAAGAAAAGAAATGGAGGACCGAATCACTAAGATTCTCAAAGAAAAAAATGTTTCAATTGATGTATCTGAATTGTATATTCATACATTTCATTCATTTTCTCTAGACACAATTGAAGAAGCAGATTTAGTTTCTACAAATTTACTTCGATATACTATTTATAGGTATCTAAGAGATCATAATACACTTAATTATTCAGACGGCTACCTTCTTTCTACTATTGTTCCAAAGATGGAAAACCTGATTCGATACTTGAAAAGTTTTGGTATCACAAGTGACATGATTAATACAGAAAAGGTCAAACCATTCATCACTGATTTTAAACAATACACGAAAGAAGAATTAGAACATTTTTTAGAGGAATTCGTTCACATCTTTCACTATTATGAACAAGTGAAGGGAGATATGGGTCTTGATTATTCAGATATGCTCATTGATTTTCTAAAACAAAATAATACTCCCTCATTTCAATACGTGTTAGTTGATGAACTCCAAGATGTCAATCGCATGGAAGCAGATATTGCATTACAATCTGGAAAAACATTTATTGCTGTTGGAGATCAAAAACAAGCAATCTTTGGATTCCAAGGAGGAAGCATCCTTAATTTTGAAAAATTCAATGATTCAACTTCTTTTGTACTTTCTGAAAATTTCCGAAGCACCAATGCAATACTTGATTATGCTCGAGATTATTTTTCCTCAAGAACTAAAGAAAAACATCACAAAGAAGAATTAGCACATTTACAAAATAAAAAATCTTATTTTGGCACAAAACCAGTGATTTATGAAGTTTCAAAAGATGATCTGTATACTTCAGTGTGCCGACTGGCCAATGCATTTTCCCGGCAAAACAAACAAATAGCAATCATCGCACGAACAAACACACAGATCTCAAAGATTTCCAAAGAACTAGAATTACGAGATATCGATCATTCATCAACATTTTTTTCAGCATCAAACGAAGCACAAACAAGCATCATCAATTTCCTCAAAGGAATACTTAGCAATAACGTTGATTACATTAAAGAAGCAATGTTTACTCCATTCTTTCCCATCTCATTAGAAGAGGCATTTAGACTTTCAGAAAAAAAATATCTTTCACTTTCTGAGATTTACACGGCTTGCCCCAAATTTAAAACATTGAAAAAAAGACTGGGAAACCTTGAAGATGTCAATCAATTATTCAGACAAAACATTATCCCAATATCAATCGGCTACGGAGAAGAATATCTTCTCGCTGCATTAGCAATCAAAGATGCATTTCAAGAAGCAATGAAGGTTCTAGATCATAAAACAGTTGATAATCTTTCAGCATTTTTGCAATCCACTGATCTTCTTGCAAGTGAATCAAACATTGAAAAAAATGTGGTGTTAACCACGGTGCATAAAGCAAAAGGAAAACAATTTGACACTGTAATCTATGTTCCAACGAAAACACAAGACCGATCGAATTTCCAGGATGCCGTGGTAAAAGCAATCCTTCAATCCAAAGGAATCAACGCTGAAGAGGAACTTGAAGAAGAAACCCTTCGAGTAAACTTTGTAGCATTCACTCGAGCAAAAAAAGATCTCTATATTGTCACCGATCAAATCAACGATTATCAAACAAACAGTGCTACCGTGAAAGATCTATCCGGAGATGAAGTGGAAGGCGAACTAGATTCAGAACAACAAAAAAAAGCATTTACCCTTTTTGTAAATAAAGACTATGATACTGCAAAAAAACTCTTAGAAACAAAGCATGAATGGATCACCGATTTCATTAGAAATCATTTCGAAAATCTTGAAACCCTTTCATTTTCAGCTATTACCACTGATGCATATGATTATTTGAAACAACGAATCCTTCGGCTAGGACAAAGTTCTGAAGCATTAACCGTTGGAAGTGAAGTACATCAACTTGCTGAAAAGATGATCGAAGGCGTAGAGTATCAAGTAAAAGAAGAATACAAAACTTATGAAACAAATATAGATCACTTAATTAATGAAATCCATCAAGAATATCCTGATGATTATCTCATCGAAGAAAACATTACGGTTTCACTTGCAAAACTCATCAATACTGACACCTCTCTAAGATTCACTGGAAAACTAGATGCTGTGTTCAAAAACAATGATCAATTCCTTATCGTTGATTGGAAAACAAGTAAGAACCAACAATATGGATCCTCACATCGTCGGCAACTTGCCGCATACAAAAAAGCATTCTCAATAGAACATGATGTGCCACTTGAAAACATCAAGGTTGCCATTGGTTATGTTGGACTGAAAAAAACCATTAATGATGGAGTTATTGGAACAACACTAGATAAAAAACAACCATCAGCAACAGCCGTTAATACATTTGAAAAACATATGAAAACCATTTTATCCTGGAAGGATAATGTTGATTTGTTTTTTAACGAATTACAGCAAACAAAAAATGATGATGCATTACTCCGCAGTGTTTTAGAACAATATCAAAAAGAACAATCATAAATAAAAAACACTCTTTGTTCTGAAACCTTTTGTTTTCTACTTGCATTCACTTATTATCTATTTTTTTCTTTCCTATAAGGGTAAACATCCAATCATTCTTTTTAAAATCCTTTTGAACGATACTAAAACCATTTTTTTCAAACAAATCAATCACTGATTTCATCGTATACGCTGTTTTATACGCGTCAACATGATACTGAGCAACCGAATAACCTGACTTCTTTAAAAACATATGAATTTTAATCAATAACAACCTAACTCGTGAAAAATCCTTGTTCAACGCTTCAATAATAAACACACCACCAGGTTTTAAAACTCTAAAAACCTCTTGGAACCCTTGATTTGGATTCTTCCAATACGTAAGTGTATAACGGGTAATGACCATATCAGCATAATTTGATTTCACCGGGATTTTTTCAGCTGCACCTAATCGAACTTCCCCATCAGTATTTTTCTTTGCAATCTTAATCATTTCTTCAGAAGGATCAATACCAATAATCCTACCCTGAGGAATTATTCTTTGCAATTCATGAGAAAGAAGACCAGGTCCGACGCCCAGATCTATGATTACCGGCTGATCAATTGATTCAACAACCTCCTTTACTTGTTCTGCAAGCTGTTGGTAAAGCAAGGGATATTTTCTCATGTATCGTTCGAACTGATCACATTCCTGATTAGAAAATTTGAATGAAATCCCTCGTTGTGTTTCATAAAAGGTAACAAAAGCACCAATGATACTAGGAGTCAACCAAATAATAACAAACCAAAACAAGGATAAGCTCACAATTTGTTCAGCACTAATCACTACTCCATTAGTAAACGAGGGAACAGAAAACATAGTAATCAATGCTGCCTCTCGTGTTCCAATACCATAAATTGAAATGGGAACACTTGAAATCACATCAGCAACAGCCATGATGAATATAAAAAAATAAAATGGTATTGAAACGTTGAATAACTGTGCGATAAAAAAAAGCATAATATATTTTAAAAACCAACCAGTAACAGATAAACTAAACGGAATGATTACATCTTTAAGCTTTGGTACATCTTTATGAAAACTTTCCAAAGAATCTTGTAATCTACCTGCAATCTTTGAAAATAATGGATGATCTATAAATTTTTGAAAAATCTTCTGAGAGTGTTCAGATTTTACAAATAAAACATAGAGTGATAAAACAATTATCAACACTGCAAGTATGATAATAAATAAAAAGGGATACTCTTGACTGAGAAAAACTGCTCCGATGAAACCTAAACAAAGCAATGCAAGATATTCAATGGTATTAAACGTAACAATATTTGACAAACATTTGGCAAGTGGCTCTCCGCTTTCTTTTGATAAATACAATGATCGAGTATACGCACCAAGTCCACCCGGGGTAATAAATCCATAGAAATAACCAATAAAAAAATTTTTGATACTATACCAAAAACTTACATGAATTCGTTGCCGTTTTAACAATAACTGCCATTCAATAGTAACTAAGAATAATAATGGTACGAACACAAAAAAAGAAAGCACCGCATACAATGGATGAATTTCTGAAAAAATCTGCAAAATCTGAGAAAAATCAAGCTGAAAGAGAATAAAAACAAAAAGAATGAGTCCAATTACCGGCAACAATTTCTTCAAACGCATAATTTTTTACAAACTCATATATCAAAGCCTCTTTTATTATTGTTTTTTTAACAAACAAAAATAAAGAAAAAAAGATGAGGGTAAACACAATAGGTGTTACTCATCACTCATCTATCTCATCAACAATTCCTTCAACACCATCAGGTTCATGACGTTTGAAATAAGTCAGATCAATCATACTCCAATCATCAACATCGTTTTCACCATTGGTTCCATCTGAATACCCAAGAACATAACTTCCAAATTTGTTATAATTCATACAGCTCTCATAATTCTCCCAGGCTTCAATTGCATCCTGCTGCATTTGAAGTTGTGTGAGCAATGGAATCCCTTCTAAGCCTCGTCTAATCTGTGTTCCATTATCAATACCTGGATTGGTTTCACCACGAAGTCCAAGGGTATGACCAAGTTCATGCATAAAACCACAACTCATCGCAATTCGTTGCATCCTTGGTGTAACTGCGGGCGGGAAAAAAACGGTTCGATAAAACTTAGCATTACATGGGACACTTAATACGTCATATGCAAGTTTGTAATCCTGAGGATGAGCCCAGCCAGCACTATGCACAATCACCCCATATCGAAACACGCCTTTCCGATCATCAGCGAAATGATACTTGTAATACTCAGAACCAATACCACCTTCTTGCAAAATATATTCCTCATGAAAATCAAGATATTCACCGCCACCACCCATGATACCATCATCGATATGAAGAGTAATGTATTGATCGGAAAACTTATCCATCACCATCTGCTGACTTTCCTCCCAGAATACGTGTTCTTTACCAAATAAGCCAGGAGATTTTTCCATGAAATCAACTTCAACATAAATATCCTGTCGATATGGATTAGCTAAATATTTTCTTAACTTGTATTCTTCACTATTCGGAATCCCATCATTATCGGGATCAAGGCTTGTATGATTATCAAATGTCATTGGATCATAACCCCACTTCCACTCCCAAGCCGTAGGAATCCCATCATTATCTGGATCCTTATAACGATCATCAACATCTGGATTGGTATGTAATACATTTACTTCCGTCCAAAATGGAATACCATCACCATCAGCATCAGATTGATGAACATCAAACCAGATTTCAAAATCTTCACCGTTATAATATCCCATTCCATCACTATCATTAAAACTATCATCACCGGTCCATCGACCAGTTCTAAAATCGTAAACTATAGCGAAACTATCCATTTCAACGCTATTACTTCCAAATAATTTCTTTTGATTTTCAAAAATCGTTACATCAATGGTACACTTCTCAAGTTCTTCATCAACCTGTCTAAATGCTTGCCAGCCAACATAATCCGTATCCCACTCATTGATCTCATGACTTGTCCACACACCATCATGAAGCACTGCTTCAAAATAGTAACTTGGAACATTCTTCCAAGCAGTCCCAATCCTTCGCATCTGGGATTCAATTCCCTTCTTTCGAATTCGATCAATATCTAACGAAACCGCTTGGGTTGTCAATGGACTAATCCGATCATCGATCTCAGGTTCTTCAATTTGTTCACTATCCTCAGGTTTTTTTTCTTCACCAAAATAAGCAAAACCATAATACAATCCTGAAAGAACTAAAAGTAATACGATAAAAACTGCTGCCCCGATCATAAATTTATCATTTGATTTCAAATCCATAATGAGAATCCCCATTCAATTAC
>CAZYLG010000012.1:0-32394 GCA_964648565.1 uncultured Thermoplasmatales archaeon | reverse complement strand
AAAAACAAAATACACATCTATTAATATAACAAATAAGATAAGTATCTTCATATTTCTTTGAGCGATTTTTGTTGAAATTTTCTTTTTAAAGGGTTGTTGATACCAACCCAGTAATGCAACAACAGCAGGAATCAAAGAAAAAATAAATATAACAAAAAAATTTACATAATTTTGATAAATCCCTAAAATTGAAATCGTCAGATAATATAAAGAAGATAATAGTACTGCAATGAGTAAAAGTTGATACCCAAATCGACGGCCTTTTGATGCAATTAAGGTATGTTTATGTCCTAATCGATCACCTTCCATATCTGGAGATTCAACAATTATCATAAATTCAAAACCATACAATAAAAACGCAAATGCAAAAATAATATAAAACGTATCAATTGAACCATTTACAATCCAATAACCTATACCTGGCATAAGAAAACCCATGTTTATCATATTCGCAAGTTCTCCGAAACCACGATATGCTAATCGAAGCGGTGGGGCAGTATAAAACCATCCAACAAGATTTCCAAAAACGATAAATCCAAAAAACCACGCGGAGTAATTCAAAAAAATAACAACAACACAAGCAATGAAAACTGAAATCAAAATAAGACCGATAGCAATATATTTTGATACTTGTCTAAGTTCTGGATGCTCGATAAGAATTTTTGTTCCACCAGATATTGAAACCGGTGTATTGTATTGATCAACATGTTGGTCAAAATAATTGTTACTATACGATAAAGAAAGATGAGCAGGCATCATAATGGCATAACCAACAAAAAAAAGAAAAAAGGAAAATTCACTCCGATATACACTTGCGAGCAAAGATCCCATACAATAAAGAAAAAATCCTCCTGCAAGAAAACGGAATCTTCCTATTTCAATGATCTTTTTTATCAGTTTCAAATTCATATGTCCTCAGGGTAATTCCTGTGGAATATATGATTTTTTTAATTATGGGATGAAACAGAAATACCAAACTTGCATTTCATCTCTTCCAATATTACCCAATGAATCTTCTGCAGTCACTGAAAGTGTGAACGTGCCTAAGTTTGGTCCAGTCCATTTAAGCTCATGAACCTCAGCATCAGCGTTATACGATGCAGTGTCAAGTTGTTCTTCATCAATGAAGACAGTTACAATTAAATCACTACTATCGTCGACATCGTCTTCAGTGTATATTTTCAATGGTTGTAATCGAAATCCTCCAAAACCAAGGGTGTCAGCAATGATTCCAAATGATGGAAATAATCGGATTCCTGAAAAATGAAAATATCCTTCTGTGGGATTTGCAATTTCAACGACTGGTGGTTCATCTTGAGATGGATCCCGTACTGTGATTGATCGAGTAATAGATCCTTGAATATTGCAGTATGCTGTTACTATTAATTCATCACCTGCTTCTGCCTGAAAATCATACGTATATGTATATTCAGAGGTTGTTGGTTGGCTGTCATATTCCTCTGTGATGATTAGATTATCATTTTGTTTTATTTCAATTTTATTGACGTAATGAACAGTTGGACCAGGAGAATTATGAGTAATTGTCACAGATAAAATTTCAGTGTCTATATCATATTCTAATACCATATCTTGAGGTGGATGGGCAAATGCCATACTTGGTAGTAAAAGTGCAGTTAACAGCATCAAAATTACTATAATATTTGTTCTTTTTTTCATATTTTTATATTCCTCCTATTCAACAATTATTTTTCTAATATCACCAGTTGACCCCGTTGGACCTAAGGTAGTTTTACTTAACACGTACAATTCTCCGTTTTCATCCTCTCCAAAAGACATGACGAACCTATTGAAATTTGATGATAAAAGATTAAATCGTTGCCAGTCCCCAGGTTCAATTTCTTCAAGATAAAAGAGATTTCCACGGGGACGTACAAAACTTGAACTCCAATCTCCAAAGATATATTTACCAGTTAACTCCGGATTCTCAGTTCCCCGGTATACATATCCGCCAGTAATTGATCGGCCGAGTGAATGACTATATTCATGAATTGGATCTTGTAAACTATTAACATCGATGTTGAGTTCATCGGCTAAATCCAGATCATAGGCATGCGTTGCTTCTAAAATACGCCAACCATAATTACCTCCTTTTTCCAAAATGTTAATCTCTTCCCATTCGTCTTGTCCCACATCCGCTACAAATAATTTATTAGTGTCGCGATCAAAAGAAAAACGCCATGGGTTTCGTAATCCAAATGCATAAAGTTCATCACGGCCTTCTGAATCTATAAATGGATTATCTGATGGAATGGTGTATGGTTCTTCATTATCAACGTCTATTCGAATGATTGAGCCAAGCAAGGTTTCTTTATTTTGACCATTTCCAATGGTTCCATGTTGATCTCCGGCGCCACCACCATCACCAAGACCAAGATACAAATATCCATCTGGTCCAAATAAAAGTTGACCCCCATTATGATTAGCTTCTGGTTGATCAACTGTAAGAATTATTTGTTCTGAATTCGAATCAGCCATATTTTCATTATCTGAAACTTGATATTCGGCCAAAATAGTCTCATGATTAATTTTTTCACCAGATTTTGGGGAACTATAGTATACAAAGAATCTTCCATTAGTTTCATAATCTGGATGGAATGCAAGACCAAGTAATCCTCGTTCATCATATGTTACATCTAAATCTATTATTTTATCTGTTAAATCAAGGAATGGGTCTGGTAATAAATCACCATTCTCAATGACATATATTATTCCAATTTGATCAACAACAAAAAGTCTGTTAGAACCATCACCTGCATGAGTTGCATAGAGTGGAGAATTAAAACCTTCGGCAATAACATCTAATCGAACAGTAAATTCTGGATTAATCGTTACAAAAAACAAAAAAAGTGATCCTTCAACAATCTTTCCACTAGAATCAATAGTGATCTCAATTGAAATATCTCCTAATCCAAATATAAAATCAGTTTCGATAATCATTGTATTCCCTGGTTCAATAGAACTGATAACACCACTAGTTGCTTGGTTAATAAGACCAAATTGACCTCCTTGAACAATAATGGACCATTCTACATTAGTTGCAGTCTCATCTCCAATGTTTTTAACTTCGACAAGAACTTTACCAAAAGAAGATGTCACATTTCCAATGATAACTTCAGAAGGAAGAACATTAGTTGATTCTATCTCTTCGATATCATGAATAGTATTTATTTCATGATTAGAATTCTGACTTGTTACTGATGAAAAACCGGTTAAAATCAATAGCATTGATAGAAAAATAGTGACATATATATTTTTCATTAACTACCCCCAATTTAAATGATAGTATCATCTAATGAACTCTATATATAAAAATGTTTTCTTAAAAAAAATTTTTAAAATGTCTATTCTATAATTAAAATAAAAAAAGTTCAAAATCAAATTTTAAGAAGAAATATTTGAAACAATATTAACATCTACGAATAATCTAATATATAACTGTAAATGTAAACAACTTTTTCATTTGGTATTTAACCGATATTATGAAAATTTGAAATATCAGTTAATTCATGGTGATTTAGTATGAGCCCAATTAAAAGTAAGTATAAAGATTCAAATAATATCACAAATGAAAATAGTCCCAAAAAAAATGAAATTAAAAAGCAAATTAAAAAAATACTTAGGTCACAACTTTATGGTGTTCTCGCGACAAGTTATGACAATCAACCGTATACTAGTCTTCTTGCATTTGTAGCTTCTCATGATATTAAAACTATTTACGTGGCTACAGGCAGAAACACTCATAAATTCCAAAACGTTCATAAAAATGAAAAAGTAGCCTTTTTTATTGATACTCGATCAAATGATAATTTCGATGTGGGAACCGCGTATGCCCTTACTGTTTTTGGACGAGCAAAGGCAACACATAAAAATGAAAGTACACAAATCAAAAAATTATATCTCCAAAGGCATCCTCAATTAGAGTCATTTATTCAGTCAAAAAATGTCGAATTTTTACAAATAAAGATTTCTTCATTTTCTTTTGTGGAACGATTTCAGAATGTTTACCTTTTGGAGATGGATAATGAGAACAATAATTCAATTAGATGAATTAACCAAAAAAGATGTTAAACTCGCTGGTGGAAAAGCAACTTCTCTAGCAATTCTTCTCAAAAACAATTTCGATGTACCATCAGGTTTTGTGATTACTACTAATGCGTTTAATGAATTTTTATTTTATAATCACCTTCGTCCAAAGATAAATCTTGAACTTTCTAGAAAACCTTTTGAAAACATGAGATGGGAAGAGCTATGGGATACTTCTTTACGGATTAAGAATATGATAATAAGAGGAAAAATTCCTCCAAAATTAAAAAAACAAATTACAGATTGTATTACAACAAAGCATACTATTTCATTGGCAGTCCGCTCTTCTTCCATTGCAGAGGATTCCCATACTTCGTCCTTTGCAGGCTTACATGAATCATACATTAACGTGACAGGCGTAAAAAATCTGTTTGAAAAAATAAAACTGGTATGGGCATCACTTTATTCAGATGGAGCTCTAATGTATAGAAGTGAACTTGGTTTACATCTTGAAGACATGAGCATGGCAGTTGTCATCCAAGAATTCATCCCTGGAGAAAGCTCAGGAATTTGTTTTTCAGTTAACCCATTAAATCCTCATCAAGCAATTGTTGAGGCTGTTTTTGGTTTAAACCAAGCTTTAGTTGATGGAGACATTGAGCCTTATCGTTGGTTTATAAGTAGAAAAACTAAAAAGATAGTAAATCGAAAAAAAAGTGTGATAACTAAGAAAATGGTAACAGCAAAAAATGGCGCAGAGTTAACCAAAAGTAAACAGAACGAAGATACCGCACCATTAAAAGATATTGATGTTCGTCGAGTGTATAAAATATGCAGAAATTCTGAAAATCTTTTTGAAATTCCTCAAGATATGGAATGGACTCAAGCTGACAAAAAAATACGTGTCTTGCAATCAAGACCAATCACCCAACAGTTAAAAAAAGAAAATGATCAACGACCATGGTATCTCAGTCTAAAAAGGACATTTACCAATTTGGAAAAATTAAAAAACAAAATTGAATCTGAACTAATTCCTCAACTTATTAAAGATGCAGAAGAATTAGACAAGATTGATTTAATCTCCAAAACAGATAAACAATTAGCTCATGAAATAGTGAAAAGAAAAAAAATACTTGATCATTGGACAGATATTTATTGGAAAGAATTTATTCCCTTTGCTCATGGCATGAGGCTTTTTGGATCTGTATATAATGAAAGAATGAAACCTGATGATCCCTATGAGTTTATGAAGCTTTTGAAAGGACAAGATCTTGAAGCAATGAAACGAAACAAAAAACTCAAGAAAATATCTAATCTCATCGATAAGATTGATCAGAAAGCAACAGATAATCATTTTTTAATAGATAAACTGAATACAGAGATTGATAACTTTATTGAAGAATTCTCAGAAGTAAGTATGGGTGGATTTTTAAAGGAAGAAATAAGAACATACATTGAAAAATTAGCACGAGAACTAAAGGATAGTAAAAAACCAAACAAACAGAAAGTGACCAAACTGATAGAAACATTTTATGACTTCTTCCCAGATGAAAAAAGAGAATATGCAATAAAAATTTTTGAGATTGGCAAGGCCAGTTATCGACTTAGAGATAACGACAACATCTACCTAGGTCGACTTGAAAAGTGTTTAGAAAAAACAATGCAACTGGGAACTGAGAGGGTAAAACACAAATCTGGTATTTTCTTAGTTGATATAAATCCTACAGATTTAGCAAATCTGCTCAAAAACCCATCATACAAACCAGATCAGATGAAAAGAAAAAACCACAAAAAATCAGAAAATAAATTGAAAGTAAGTCAAATCGTAGGGCAACCTGCAAGTAAAGGAATAGCATCTGGTCAGGCAAGAGTAATTCAAAAGAAAAAAGATTTGTTTGACTTTAAACAAGGTGAGATATTAGTCATAGATGCTATTGATCCTTCAATGACCTTTATAATTCCATTATGTGCTGGAATTATTGAACGAAGAGGAGGAATGTTGATTCATGGTGCAATTATTGCTAGGGAATATGATATTCCCTGTATAACTGGTATTGCTGATGCAACCAAGATTATCCAAACAGGTGATTACATTCATATTGACGGGGATAATGGTATCGTGGGAATACGTCCTAAATTAGAAAAAAATTGATATCATCATACAAGGTTTATGGTTCTCTTTTTACCTTATATAATTGTGAAGTATCAAATCCTTCTGATTCAGCTATGTCTTTCATTTCATCAAAAAGCGTTTCATCAATAGTTGGAGTCCTTGAAAATAACCATAGACTTTCTCGATTTTTAGAACCAATAACCGCCCATTGATAATTCTCATCTAATCCAATAACATTGTAATCAGAGTCAAAACCAAAAAAGTTTACAATTAACGCACCGTTTTTATCTGAAGTATTTGCATATCGAGCAGTTCCTTCTACTTGTTGTTCCCGTCCTCGGAGGATGCATTTATTTAGGACGTGTATTGTATTTTCAGATTCAATCGTATATGTTGCTGTACTATTAACACATTTTTCAGAAGAATAACCGAATGGATATAATCCATAAAAAACTGGGAGTTCATAAACACTATACCATAATCCTGCATATTGAACCGCATCTAAATCATCAACAACATTAATTGGTTCACCGGAATCATTATTAATACAACCTGAAAATGCACTGATAAGAAAAAGCATTACCAATATTAAACTAAAAATCTTCATTAATTCATCTCCATATCTTTTATTTTTTAGTTTTTACCCTTTTATTCCTACATTTAAAATATATAATGTTAGATACTATATTATAATTTCCCAAATATTGTTTGTAAACGTTGTTTGAAATCCTTTTAATCAGCATTTTTCATTAGATATACATTGGAGCATTAGAGAATAAACACATATTCTCAACGGCAGCATCATTAGATATAATTTTCATTATAAATCAATCTTTTTTACTGGTTTCACAAGAATAACAAATCCCATTATGAACACAGATGACTCCACCACATGTTGGACAACGATAGGTTTCTTCTTGCTTCTTTAGAAATGTATTCATTCCATTATCCCTAATTTCTTTTAGGTTTTCAATCATGCTCATTTGATATCTTTTTTGATACATATTATCTAATTTTTCTAGATGAGAACATGGGAAATCAGAACATTCAAAGCAATAGTTAACTTCGTTGTTGGTGAGTTTTTTACAATATTTTTTGAGAAACGCACATCCTTTATCTCTTGGTTTACATCCAATACATTTCATTTTTCGTTTTTTTCCATTCACCGTATATCCAAAATATCCAATGCAAATACGGCAATTCATTCCACAGGGAGCAATCAACAGTTCACTGAACGCATCATCCTTCATACTATCCATCATTTTAATGACATCAAGAACGAGTTCTTTAGGCATCATCGTTTTTTTGATAATTTTATTATGAGTCAATCCCTGGTTATATAATCGTTTTATTACAATTGGCATTGGTTCAGCAAACTCTACAATATGTTCATCGGGATCATAAATTCTAAAACACCGTTGACCCCAGGGTTGTTCAATGATCTTATGCACAAAATCTATCTTTTCTTTTTGTAATCTTTCAAATAAGGCATCTAAATCATCTATTTCAAAATAAAGCTCAGCATCCTTATTGTTCGTATTATGTTCTTCTTCAATAAGTCCCATCATATTATGAGCATATGATCTATTCCAAACTGAAAAACCACCCTTAAAACCCACGCATCTACCGAAATCCATTTCGATCTCTTGACCAAGGATTTTATTATAGAATGTTTTTGATTCTTCAACATTTGAAACAAAAAATACAGAACTCTGATATTTAGCTTTATGACTCTTTTTCATTTCATTACCTAACCATTACAATTTTTATGAAGCCTCAATTTTGTATCTTTTTTCTCATTATGTTTTCAAAACGGGTATTACTGATGGGATGATGACTAATGATTTCACCATTGTAAATGATACAGAATGTACCAAACGGGCAGGGTGAATTTTGTACTTTATTAATATCATTTAATTCGATGAGATTTGGTTTTATGAAAAAGGTATGTTCTGCTGTTTTTAAGATAGCATTAACATTTTTTTCTGTATAAGGACATTGAGGTGAACGAAGAACAAATAATCCATTTTGATAAGATTCTAATTTATTTTCCATATTAGTTTTAAACTGTGGATTATTTGTTTTTTCTTTAAATTTTTTCACAAGTAATTCAAAATCTGGTTTTGTCTTATCGACTACTCGGAAATTTTTTTTTAAGAATATATCCTTTTTAACCATAAATGATCCTTTACGGGTAACAACAGCAACTCCATTCATATCTTTGTTTTTGGCTTCTTTGATACATTCATCAATTAATAAAGAGGCAAATCCGTTTCCCTTAAACTCTTTTCTAAAACCCACAAAGACACAATTGATAAATAGGTAACCCCCCGCATCGACAGGCCTATGTGCATATTTTCCAGGAATGTATTCAATCATACCCTGGTATCCGCCTTTTTTTGATATGATTACTTTTATTCTCAAACCATTTGGAAAATATTTTTTGAACCATTCAATTTTATTTCTTAATTCCACATGTTTTTTTACGTCTTTATAACCACAGACACCATAATCAGCGATGTTTTCTGGTGTGAGATCTATCAGTTCAATATCATCCATAGCTATACACTTCTCAACGATCTTTGTTCTTGTTTTACTTAAATTAGTTCTATCTACTTTTTCTTTATGGGGACATTAATGGTGGTAGAAAGAATCTTTTCATCATCAACAATTTTTGGTTTTTTTGAATAAAAGAATCTTTTAAATAAGTATCTAATAAAAAGAGTGATAACTAATGTTTGTGTGATATTTTTGAATGTTTTTAATCTTGTTTTGTATCCAATACATAATTTTTACTGTATAATTTTAGATTATGCACAAAAAATTGATAAATCATTTTTTAAATAAAATATTAATTTAAGAAATGAAGAGCGGAGGAAAATTGTGAATTCAATCTTTTAGGTTAATAAGCCTCCTTGATTGCCCCCTTAAAGGAAACTGATTCTCCGCTCTACCTCACTATATACACAATATTATTGTTTCTTGAAGGATTTCCACGAGTATGTAATTTTAGAGTTAAACCAAAAAACTGAAATAATTAACGATTGTTTAATCTCATTAGAATTGATGTGGAGGTGACAAAAGAAATGAAAGTATATCTTTGTGGTGAAAAAGGATGCTGCCCAAGTGTTGATATCGGAAATGATTTCGTTGAAATCGGAGAAGATAATAATAAATGTAGATTAACAATGCAAGAATGGACAGATCTTAAAACAAAAATCAAAAACAACGAATTATGATCATACATCACTTTTTTTATCTCTTATTTTTTTATTGTATCATTCGTAGAGGAAGATACTCTGCAATACGTTCGGGTAATCTATTTTGAAAGAACAATCCATCTAAATTAGGATTGAATTGTTGTTCACATACCTTTTTTTCAAGTTCCACGGTTTGTGCACGTTCACATACATAAAGATTCACGCCAACATGCTTCCAGCAGGCATCAAATACATACGGTTCATAGCGTTCAGGCCGATGTTTACAGAGTTCCATTGTAAACGCAAGGATCTGATGTTCACCATACAACCAGTTTTCTGAAGACCCTGGAGTTCCTTGATATCGAGGAATGAGATACTCTCGTTCTCCATATTGACCATAGATTCGTAGATCATATTTATTAATCTTTGACATGTTTTCTCCAATTGATCTAAAAAGTGTTTCATGCGGTGTACGTCTACTGGTATGCATCCATGGAAACAACATGAACTCCCCATAATCATGATAAGATAAAGAAATACTAATATCCTGAGTTTCTACAAACGATTTCACCGCTTGAGTCTCTTTTTCTGAAAAAGGTTCCTCACCTCGATATACCCATGTTTCTTCATTAGTGATATACTCTAAAAAATAATTTTCTGGAAACAGATACACGATATTCCACATATACCCATAATTCCGATTTAAATCAACCCCATATGACGTGATTTCATCGCTTTCTCCATCCGGTCCATAATTTGGTGCTCGGTTTTTCCGCCAATTATATTCAACGCCATCTGGATTCACCATAGGAATAAGGTAGATTTGTGTATTATCAATCACATCTCGTACTCGTTCTTCAGATGGATCTTCATCAATCTTTCCATCATTATCATTATCAAAACCATCAATGATATCCTCATTAACTTGACCATCACCATCATTATCTATATTCTCGAGAGAATATGATTCAAGAACATAATTGATGAAATAAATCAATACTTCATATGATGGTTTTTCATTACCATGATGGGCACCCATCAGAAGAACTGCGGGTTCATCTTCATCAACTTCCACGTTATCAGATAATTTAACCAGCCAAATATCCCTTCCCTCATACGTCTTACCTAATGAGGATAGAGACATGATATCTGAATGATTCTTTGAAAGATTCTGGAGTAGAGAAGTCATTTCTGGATAAGTATAATACTCATAACTATTAGTTGAAACAGTTCCTGGTGTATTTAATAGACCATCATCTGCAGTACTAAAAGGTAAGAGAATACTGGTCAATACCAAAGCAAAGAACATTGTAATTATTTTTTTTCGAAATAAATTTAATTGCATACTTTGTCCCCAGAATGCTATTTTATTTTCTTCTAAGATAAACCATGTAATTCAATCTTTAAAAACATTTGCAATTTTCAGTGATATAACTCATCTGAGTATGCAGGAATAAATGCATGATATAGTGTAAGTGCAGTCTTGCTTGCGAAAAAGACTATTAAAAGCAGTTGTGTTCCTTTGATTAATGAGATGTGGGGAAAAGGGATAAAAATTTTTCAGAAATACCCATCTGAATCGACATCCCAACCTTTTCTCCCTCTTAATATCATTATATCTCACCAATTACTAAATTGATATTTTTAATAATAAGATACACACCTTTTTTAAAGGAAATATAATTCATTTTATCAGTGTTTATTTGAGTTGATATTATATGAATCCTGGAATTTTAGTCTATGGATATGATAAGCATGATGCAGATCTCATCCACGAATCTATTACTCAGACACTACAGAAACCAGTTTTTGTAACCAGTGCAATTAATAATGAGTCTGAAACAATTAACACCTTAATTGATCAGCAGCATCAAAACAAATTTGAAGAAAAAGATACCAAAATACTCATGTTCATTAGCATTAATAATGAAGAAATTCAGCAAATCCTTAAAGTTTTTCCAATAAGTGTTAAAAGACCGATTTTTTGTGGACTAACCGAACATAATATTTCCTGGCCTTTTACAAATTTAAAAGAGCATTTATTAGAAGAACAAGCATATTGGGATCAACAAAAAAACAAAAAATAAGATTCTTTAAAAATCAAAATAATAAAAAAATAATACATTATATTTTTATACAATAATTACTATATACATATGGAGGAATTTTATGAAACAAAGAAAGCTAATATTCTTAACTATTTTATCAACATTTTTATTTCTCTTAATCCCTCAAATACCCGCAATAGAGTACACGATGACCAAAAATCATAATATCCAGACGTTATGTGAATCAGTAGGATTAAAAGATACAAACAAAGATTCATTAGTTAAACTCATCAACACAAATCAAAATCAAATAGATGGAAAAATTACAGTTTCTAAGATTTTGGAAAAAATACAATCACATTTAAACTCAGAAAAAAACATACCTTTGATCATTGGATCCATTTTGAATGTTATTCTTTCAATCATTGTTTTTGTCCTTAATGTGTTAATAACATTTCTCAGCCTAATCTCAGGATTACTGAATACTATCATTGGCGTTATCATAAATCTAATCTTTAGCATTATTAAACAAGTACTTCATCTCGGCGCTATATTAAGTGGGGTTTTAGATCTCATTGCTAGTGTGATAACTGGGTTAGTCGGCATTTTCCTTAACATCATCATTATTGTCTTGGGAGTAATCAAAGATGTTATCAAAGAAATCATAACTCCTGATGCAATCTAATTTTGCAATTCATTTAATCTCATCTTTGACTATTTTTTCTTCTCAGCAATCTTTTAATAACTCAATCTATTCATTTTTATGGTGAAAAAGATATGACCAATGATATTCAAATCATTGAACATAAAAAAATGGATTTATCAAATTGTATGCTCGCAGTATCATTTCCAACGGTTGGCCTGGTAAGTTCGATAGCAGGACATCATATCGTGGATTCATTAAAACTTAAAGAAATCGGAGCTATCGTCTCAAACCAATTTATGCCTACTACCGTTATCCACAATAAATATCCATCTCCTCCAGTTCGGATTTATGCAGGAAAAAAGAAATGCGGACCAAAAGATGGCTGTGATAAGATTGCAGTGATTATGTCTGAGTTTATGCCACCTTATAACCTCATTGGTTCATTAGTTGATACCATCCTTGAATGGGCGGAACAAAAAAAATGTCGAGTGATTACTTCTTTTGAAGGATCTCATGGTAAAAAGGAGACTGATGAAAAAGAAAACAAGGTTTTTGGAGTGGCCAGTAATGAATATATGCAAAGTGTTTTAGAAAAATTTGATATTTCTCAAATGGGGGAAGGAATGATTACTGGTGTTACGGGTGTCTTATTGTATAAAACTGCGTTGCGAAATCGAAATATGATGTGTTTGCTTTCAAAAGCACATTCGAAATTTCCTGATTCAAGAGCAGCTGCAGAACTCATTCAGGTTTTAGATGTTATGCTTCCCGGAATTAAACTTGATCCAAAACCCCTTTATGAAGAAGCTGAACGTATTGAGGATAAGATTAAATCATTCATGGAACAATCAAAGCCTACTGCTCCACAATCAGGATTCCCAATGAACATGTATCGTTAATCGTAACTGTATTGAATTGGGTAGAATTATGAAAAAGGAGAAACAATCGGATTGGAGTCTTCCAGAGGAAACAAAAAAGGTTTTAAGCAAACGGTTTGAGGAACTTGACGAATCTGTTCACCTTGCTGTTTTTACCAAAAAAGGTGAAAATGATGAATTCAATCAAATCACCCAATTATTTATTGAAGAACTATCTTTGATTTCAGAAAAGATTACCGCAACCTTTTATACACTTGGAGATGACACCGCGAAAAAATACAACATAACTCATTCACCAACTGTTATGATCCAACCTGAGAAATATCATATTTGGTATACTGGTGCGCCGTTTGGTGAAGAGGGCCGATCTTTTATTGATGCTATCTTAATGGTATCACAAAATGATAGTAGACTTTCACAAGAATCTCGGAAGCGATTATCTGAATTAACAAAGAATCGTCATGTGATGGTATTTGTTACGTTATCCTGTCCATATTGTCCAGGTCAAGTAATCAATGGATTCAAAGCAGCAATTGAACGTCCCGACCTTATCTCAGCTGAATGTGTGGATGCATCCGAACAAATGGAGTTATCTCAACAATTCAATGTAGGTGCGGTTCCACATACGGTAATCAATGAGTTATCAATTAGTAAAGGGTTGGAACCTGAAGAAAAATTTATTGAAGAACTAATTACGCTTAAAGAAGTTGAATTAAAAGAAACCTATGATGATCATACTCCACATCAAGAAGTAGACGTTGATTTGATTGTGGTTGGTGCTGGCCCAGCTGGGTTAACCGCAGGAATTTATGGAGCACGAAGTGGGTTAGAAACGGTTGTTATTGAAAAAGGTAATATCGGTGGTCAAGTAGCAATCACACCGGTTGTTGAAAACTGGCCTGGTTTTAAAAGTATACCAGGTCAGGAATTAATGGAAATGATTACTGCACAAACTAAGGAATATGTACCAATCTTAGAAAATGAACCAATTCATGAAATCAAGGTTGGAAAACACATTGAAGCCATTACTTCAAAACAGGTTTTCCGTGGAAAAGCATTGATATTAGCCACCGGCGCAACTCACCGAAAACTAGGGGTCAAAGGAGAAGAAGCATTGTATGGTCGAGGCGTAAGTTATTGTGCAACTTGTGATGGATATTTATACAAAAATAAACAGGTGATTGTTGTTGGGGGTGGTAACTCAGCATTAACGGATGCATTGTATCTTCATAATATTGGTGCTCAGGTAACTCTTGTTCATAGACGTGATGAGTTTCGAGCTGAACATCATTTGCAACAATCAGTTAAACAGGAAGAAATTACGGTATTGTGGAATTCGGAGATAAAAGAAATCAAAGGATCAAAACAAGTTGAACAAGTGATTTTGTTTAATAATAAATCAATTGAAACTAAAACACTGGAAACTAATGCAGTTTTTGTCTCCATTGGTGAAACTCCAATGAATCAGTTAGCTGGACAAGTTGGATTGAAACTTGATAAATTCGGTTATGTCACCGTTGATCGGTTTGGACGAACTAATATTCCTCGTTTGTATGCCGCAGGTGATATCACTGGCGGAGTTCGTCAGATTGTAACTGCTGTTGGTGAAGGGGCAACTGCGGCAACATCAGCTTTTGAGGATATTTCTCATCCTTATTGGCAACCTGTGCAAAAAAAATGATGAAAAGTATACGATCAATGTACTGCGATGAATAATTAAATTATTCGTAAAGTATGAGTGGTGATCAATCTTTGTTTGAAACATGTATAAAATTATTATCTAAAGGAATATCAACTAATAGTGGTGTGATAGGAATAACTGATCTATTACCTGGAAGATCCTCAAGTGAGAAAAGAGCAACGATTTTTCTTAAACAAAAAAGGGAAAGGGTCAATTTAATGGACATTATTTTTTTTGCAGGTGTTAAACCATGGTATCATCCTTGGATTGAAATTGTTTACACTTTCGATATGCATGAAGATGATAATCGATTGTTTTCTTATTTTGATTCAGATATTGAACAAAGATTAATTCATCTTTTTTGTAATGCTCTTCCGCCTGCTGGAAAATTATTTGTTTCCTATGATGCAGATGATGAAACCCGGAGAGGATTAATGATGAATATTCCTATGGTTCTTTCTCGGCTTGGTTTTCTTATGTATATGAATGGGTGTACTTGGTTTAAGGATTGGTATTTTCCCGAAGGAGGTTTTGAAGGCGGTCAAAAATTACAAGGTGAAAAACCATTGGATATCAATCATAAAAAAAGGCATTTATGTCAATTAAAAGAGGAAGTATCTGATTTTATTTTAAATAAAAATAATGAAGCTTTGTTAAGTTCTTTTGAAAAAAAGGCGCTGAAGCGAGGAAATATTTTTTTGAAGGAGTAATCTTTTGATTAGTCTTCTTCTGTTTCAACAACACAAACATCACAATAAAATGAGAATATACCACTTTTTCTCATGATTTTACAAATCCGACAGGTTTCTGAAAGAATTTTACTTTCTCCTTTTTCAAAGATGCTACCTGCGGATTTTTTGATTTCTGCTAAGATTTTTTCATCGATAATCTTTATTTTTCCTCGTTTTCCAGATAAATATTGTGAAATTGCAGCTGGTGTTACTCCAAGTTTTTCCGCGGTTTGTTTTTGGTTTAATTCGTAATCTTTTATGAGGCTTTCAGCGATTTCTCTACGAATGACCGGTAGTCCGCTCCATACCATGAATTCACACGGAGTTTGTTTCATATCTTTAGAATAATACATTTAATATACTTAAAATTAACGGGCCTTAATTTTAGAAGATACGATCATGGGTGTTGAAATATGAGATTTTTTTACTATTTTTGATGTTATTTATACTATAACATAGAAAATTATTTATACTATATTAACTTAACATATGTTAATAGGGTGAGTGCGTAATTAATTGAATCTAAGGAAAAATATTAACAAGCCTTGATTTATCAAAGGGGACAAACGTAAAAACGTGGTGGAAATCCAAGGAAAAAAAAGAAGGATCCATACCTCCTTCCCATAAATTCCTCCTAAACATTTTGCCTTCCTCCCTCTCTTTTAAAAAAAACGATTTCCATCACTTACCACCCACCAAAAAAATAAAAAGAGTATTAACCCTGTTAATATTGATATAAGTAATAATTATCTAATTAGCAGGAGAAATTCACAATGACCACGCTTACAACTAAAATCAATAACCTAAAACAAAACACACAACTAACAGAAACAATTAATCAAACAATAGAATCATTCAAACAATACAAAAAAAACGCTACAAACAACGAATTATTTTCAGAACTCTGCTACTGCATCCTCACCGCCAACTGTCAAGCACAAACCTGTATGAACATCCAAAAAACATTCCCATATTCTTTTTCAAATGCAACAAAGAACCAGATTACAACACATCTAAAAAAGAATCATTATCGTTTTCCAAACATCAGATCACAGTACATTATTGAAGCACAATCCCATAAAAACAAACTAAAAGAAATACTCTCAAACTATGATTCAATTCAAAAAAGAGAATGGTTCATCGATAACATAAAAGGATTAGGAATGAAAGAAGCAAGTCATTATCTTCGAAATATCGGCTATGATGAATACGCCATCATAGACACACACATCCTTTCAATACTTCAAAGATATAAAATTATCAAAAAACCAAAAACAATAACTAAAAACAAGTACTTACAAATCGAACAACAACTCCAAGAAATAGCAATAAAGACAGAATTAACACTTGCAATCCTTGATCTGTATCTTTGGTACATGGAAACAGGGAAGATTCTCAAATGAAAAAAAACAAAAAACCCAAGCTAAGGATAGACAAAACAGATCCAATCTGTGGAATGAAAGGAACCATTTCAGCACATGGACATTATTTCTGCAGTCAACATTGCATCGAAAAATATGAACAACAAAACAATATATCTTCAGACGAAAAATATTGCCCTAGTTGTCATATTAACCAGAAAAAAGCATGGTACAAACAAAAACTATTCATCGTCACCATCATTACCCTTCTCACACTCATTGCTAGTTACTACATACCCCTTCTTTACCCATTCAGAGATGCATTTTATGAATATTTCATGATGATCTGGTGGGCAATACTCCTTGGTTTTCTCATCGGCGGCATTATCGACCATTTCATTCCACAAACATACATTGAAAAATATCTTTCATTACACAAAAGAAAAACAATTTTTTATGCAATATCACTTGGATTTCTGATGAGTGCATGTTCCCATGGAATCCTTGCAATAGCAATGGAATTATATAAAAAAGGAGCAAATACCTCAGCAGTCATTGCATTCTTATTGGCTTCACCCTGGGCAAATCTACCCGTAACCATTTTGTTATTCGGATTCTTTGGAATAAACGCTGTACTACTCATTCTCAGTGCACTATTTATCGCTGCAACAACTGGAATAATCTATATTGAACTAGAAAAAAAAGGACTCATCGAATGTAAACATTGCACCAACGGAATCGATACCAATTATCACACTGAACTAAGAAACTTTTCAGTAAAAAAAGACATAAAAAAACGATTCAAATCATTTCAATGGAAAAAAGATAATATAGTAAAATCATTGAAAAAAACATTGAAAGGCTCTTGGTCATTAGCAAACATGATGCTTTGGTGGTTAATCATAGGTATGTTTATGGCATCTTTTGCTAGAGCCTATATTCCCCAAGATTTATTTCAAACCTATATGGGTCCAGGAATCCTTGGATTAATTATTACCCTTACATTTGCAACAATTATCGAAGTCTGCTCAGAAGGAACTGCGCCATTAGCATTTGAAATATTTGCAAAAACAGGAGCCTTTGGAAACAGCTTCTTATTTCTAATGGCTGGCGTAAGCACAGATTACACCGAAATAGGATTGATCTGGCATAACATTGGAAAAAAAGCGGCATTATTCCTACCATTGATAACTGTCCCTCAAATCCTTATTTTAGCCTACATTTTCAATATAATCACCTAAAAGTATTTACGCTATTGGCAGATGAACATTTTTCAATGACGTGGATTTATCCACTACTACTTCAGTGGAGGCAAGAGATAAATGGAAACTAAAACAATCCAAAAAGATTCATACGAAAACATGTACAATAGCTGGAAATGGGACATTCCTAAGGATTACAATTTTGTATTTGATGTTGTTGATAAATGGGCAGAAGAAGACCCCGAGAAAATCGGATTAATCTCCATTCACAAAGATGGAAAAACAGATACAAAACATTCTTTTGAAGATCTCAAAAAGAAATCAAATAAATTTGCAAATGTTTTGAAAAAACTTGGTGTTAAAAAAGGAGATCGAGTGCTCATTATTTTACAAAGTATTCCTGAATGGTATGAGGCCATGCTTGGTATGATTAAAATGGGAGCCATCCCAATGCCCGGTACCGTCTTATTACGTGAAAAAAACGTAAAGTACCGAGTGAATAGGTCAGAAGCAACCATGGTCATTACTGATAGCAAACACACTGAAATCGTTGAAAACATTAAAGATGAATGTCCAACATTGAAACACTTCATGGTAGTCAGAGAAAAAAAAGATGGATGGGTGAGTTTTGAAGAAGAAATGGATCAAGCTTCAGATGAACTCTCAAGAAATGATGTGGAAAAAACATCTTCTGATGATCCTATGTTGATTTACTTTACTTCTGGAACCACGGGCAATCCTAAAATGGTTTTACATACTCATAAATATCCATTAGGTCATGAAGTAACTGCTCGATTTGCAATGGATTTAACGCCAGATGATGTGCATTTAACGGTTTCTGAAACAGGATGGGCTAAAGCTGCATGGGGAAAATTATTTGGTCAGATGATTGTTGGTGCAACAATTCTTCAAGCAGAAACACCTGGTCGATTCGATGCTGATTTCATGCTTCGAAAAATGGAAAAATATGGAGTAACAACATTTTGTGCCCCTCCAACTGTATATCGAATGTTAATTCAACAAGACCTATCAAAATATGATTTAAAACTTCGTCATTCCATGAGTGCTGGTGAACCACTTAATCCCGAGGTTATCAACAAGTGGAAACAATCTTTTGGTCTTGGAATTCATGATTTCTTCGGGCAAACCGAAACAGTTTGTGTGGTTTCTAACTATCCTTGTATGAAAATCAAAGCAGGTTCAATGGGTAAACCAACTCCGGGTCATGATGTACGTATCATCGATAATGACGGTAATGAAAAAGATGTGAATGAAGTTGGAAACATCGCAATTAATATCCAAGATGAACGACCCCCAGGATTATTCAAAGAGTACTGGAAAGATGAAGAAAAAACTGCTGAAGCATTCAAACATGGTTATTATTATACTGGTGATCAAGCATACAAGGATGAAGATGGTTATCTTTGGTTCGTCGGTCGTGATGATGATGTTATCAAATCCTCTGGTTATCGAATTGGTCCTTTCGAAGTTGAATCTGCACTAGTTGAACATGATGCAGTCGCTGAAGCAGCTGTTGTTGGTGTTCCCGATCCAAAAGGAGTTCGAGGAATTTTAGTGAAAGCATATGTTATCCTTTCAAAGGATTATGAGGGATCAGATGAATTAACAAAGGAACTTCAAGAACATGTCAAAAATGTGACTGCTCCATACAAGTATCCGCGTATTATCGAATATGTGAAAGAATTACCAAAAACCATTTCTGGTAAAATCATTCGACGTGAATTACGTGGAGATGAAAAGAAAAAATAGATCATATTATTTTGTGTGAGCGAGCTTTAACGCTCGTTTCATACTTTTTTTTAGGTTTGGCACCGTATCAAAATCGTTAATTTCATCTAGGGTAATCCATTTGTATTCAGTATGTTCCCAGTTTAGATTAATGGCTGGTTTTTCTAAAAGGGTGACCAAGGCCGGATGAACAATCCACGTTTTTTTGTTATTTTCATCTGTGAATTGGTAGTATTTACCAAATGAATATGAGGAAATCTGATCTTTTTTAATATTGAGTTCTTCCCATAGTTCTTCAAGTATTTTCTCAAAAATGCTTTGATTAGGATTATCTAAATATCCTGCAACAGTATTCCATTTCTCCCTGTATGTTCTCACCTTTTGACTTCTTTTTAATAGAAGAAATGTGTTTTTATATGCAACAAAAACGGTTAAGACGGGCGCTGTATCAGATGTTGAGTAATCAATCCGTCCATCTTTAAAATGTGGAAGTCTTGTTGAAAATTGTTGGATTAGTTTGTGAACTTCCTCCTCGGTTTTTTTCATGGTTAATCTTTAATTCACAGGGAGATGATGTTCATTAACCCATCGTTAATATAAAACCAGATAATGATTGGAAAGGAAAAAAGGGATAATTTTTTAATCTATTGTTTTTAATTGTCTTTCCATTGAAATTTTACTTTTTTTAAGTGTGGAGGAACTTTTTTTCCGTTTTTTTGTTTGTAACCTTCAACTGGTACCCAACGATAACCATATTTTCCAATTTTACTTTTTTGTTTCAATTTTCGTTTCATTTTCATTCACTCATCCTTTCCCTTTTATGGGATGTCACTAGAAAATTTTAGGACTGATGTTATTTAAAGATGAGTTGTGAAAAAACCAATTTGTCCTTTTTGTAATTAGACAATGATCTATTCATAAAAGAAAGAAAAAAATGATTGATCATTCACAATCATGTTAGATTTTTTAATCTTTTTTTTGATAGAGATCAGTGAGCTGCAAATATTTATGTTTGATATCTTTGAGTTTAAGTTCTAGATAGTATTCATTTGAAATGAAGAATGGATGTTTCAGGTTTCCGTTGGAGAATTCTTGTTCAAGTTCTTCTCGAACATGATTCATGATGGAATCTGTTGTTTTATTGATGACAATATCTATAAAGTCTTCAATTGGCGGATTGGTACCCTGGGTTTCATACCACTTCATTGCTTCATCGATGATTTTATTTTTCATGTGGCCTCACATCCCTAAATAGTGTAAAGGTCAAGGGTTTATAAATGATGAGGCCGAATAATAAATGCATTCGGCTTTTGTCGATTTTCTCTTATAAAAAGTTCAATTTTTAAGTTGAATTACCTGTTTTTAATGTGAAGAAAAAAGTACATAAAACAGAACTTGTTATTCTAATTGGGGACGAAACATGTTATTACGTCAGAAAATCTGTGTTATGCTTGCTTTTATTTTGGCTGTTTCTTCATTGATAACAATACCATTCGTTACGGGTAAAACAACAGATAATCAAACAGAAACCGTGTTAATGGTAGATGAATTCCGATATTTAGAAGCAGAGTGTGAAGAAGATGCTTTGTTCTGGATTGAATGTATCGTAGATGATAACATATTTCAAAGCCCAAAATGGGATATATCTCAAATTGGAAAATCCATTAATTGGTCTTTCTCATTTTATACTGATTTATCCAAGAGTGATGTAATTGTATCCATATCGCTATTTAAAACTGTTAACAATCAAGATATTCTTTGTGATTTAAGTGGGAACACATCAGATGGGTCAAATTCTGTTACTATTTATTATGATATGAATACAGGATGGTGGACAGGTGATGATTTTCATGGTGATGTTAGTGGATATGGCCGATTGAATGGCTGCGATGATGGAAGTATATATACTAATGAAAATGATGCGGAAATATTTTTTACTATTTTGCAACAAGATAAGGATGGAGATCATATTCCATCTTGGATTGAAACAAATGTATATAATACAAGTCCAACAGAAGATGATGCAGGAACAGATTACGATAATGATGGTATTCCAACTGAATGGGAATGGTATTTTGGTTATCACCCCAGAGAATATGATCCCCATGATGTGTTAGATGATGACCTTGATAGTATTACCAATGTTGAAGAATATATTACCTGGGAGTTGTATAGGTCTGATCCATTTAGACAAGATATTTTCTTAGAAATTGATTGGATGGAGGAATCACCAGATGGAATAAAAAGTATCGTTCCAGAGAAAGCATTAGAACGAATAAAGGAACCATTTCATCGTAGAAATATCGTTTTTCATTTTGATATTGGAATAGAAAATGGAGGAGAACTCATTCCATTCATTGAAAAATCCAGTCAAAAACAAGTTCTAGATATTTATGAAACGTATTTTCTCCATGATGGGGCCTTTGATTCTCGGAGAAGTATTTTTCATTATGGAATCGTTGTTTATTTATGTGATATGAAAGGATATGCATTCAGTGGAGACACTCCACCATACTGGGGGTATATACCTGGTACTAATGGCTTTGTTATTTCAAGTAGCCAGATGGAAAAAAATACTCAAAAAGTAATTTTTAAGGATCGATCATTGGATAATTTTTATGGATCTGCGATGATGCATGAGATGGGGCATAACTTTGGTATTCGATTCGGTGAACCCTTTGGTTGTGATAACTGGTTTGCTAAATATCCTTGGCAACCATTGTTTTGGTTGATTAGAAATTATAAGAGCATGATGAATTATCAATATACGTATCGAATCTTTGATTATTCAAATGGAAGTCATGGATGGGGAGATTCTGATGATTGGGCTAATATTGATTTAACCTATTTTGAAAAACCATAAAAAAAACATTCATTTTCGTTTGGATTAGTATTTTTCAGGTCAAAAAATTAAAATAACGTTAACCATTCCGGATTGATAGGTTAACAATGAGTGAAGCACTACTTCCCATCATCATAATAATATATATATCAATCATAACTGGGATTGGATTATACGCAAAGAAAAAGGTAACCTCCCCCACTAGTTTTTTCCTAGCAAATCGTAGTCTAAAAACCATGTCCCTTACTGCAACAATAACTGCTACCACTATCGGAGGATCAGCTACCATTGTTGCCGGAGGACGAATCTTTGCTGATGGACTTCCCGCTATTTGGTATGATCTGGGCGGAGTGATTGGATTATTCATCCTTGGCATCTCAATGGCAAAACTAGTCAGAAAAACAAATTGTTACACCCTTCCCGACATTATTAACACGCTATATGATAAAAAAACACGGCACATCGCAGCAATCCTTATCATCATCATCGAAATCGCATGGGTTGCTCTCCTCATTCAAGCAGCAAGTTTCATTCTTTCAGTAATCTTACCGCTAGATTCAACAATCCTTCTGATAGGTATTACTATCGCATTTATTTTGTACACAATAATTGGAGGACAATTCGCAGTTGTCTATACTGACATCATCCAATTTATCATCATGATAGTTGGCATTTGTTTGATTGCAACTCCCTTGCTGCTCACTGAAGCTGCTCCTTATTGGTCTCTTCTTTCACATTCACAACTATCATTTCCAATTAATGAAAACATCGGCGTTCTTTCCATGGGATCGATTCTTTTCATGATGATGATGCCCCATATCGTAGGACCAGACATCTATGCAAAAATACTTTCAGCAAAAAATGAGAAAAGTGCAAGAAATGCAACTATACTTTCTGCTTTTTTCAAACTAGTCTTTGCAATTGCAATCGCTCTCATTGCTTTAGCTGCTGCTTCAATTCCATCAATCCAAGAACAAATAACTACACCCGCATTAGCAATCCCTATTGCATTAACAACACTTCCCATTATTCTTTCTGGACTTGTGTTAGCAGCATTTTTATCAGTTATGATTTCTTCAGCTGATTCTTGTCTTCTTTCAGCAGGAACCATTCTAAGCGTGGACATTCTTAAAAATAATTCGATTAAAACATCTCAACTTGGAATTATAATCGTAGGCCTAAGTGCATTAAGCCTTGCTATTTATCATACTCTACTTGGAAGCATCCTTGACACATTAGAATTAGCATATACTGTTTTTACCGCAGGCCTTACATTACCAGTTATTTTTGGATTATATCAAAAACAAACCAAGGTAACTACAAAAGGAGCTTTATACAGCATCATTCTTGGAGGTAGCAGTTCGCTTATAAGTTTGCAACTTACGTTCTTAAGCACCTATGCAGTTTTAATAGGACTTATTGCTTCATTGGTACCACTAATCGTGTTTCGTTATGACCCAAACCATCATTGATATTGTTGAATTATTAAAAAAATATGAGTGGATCTCAGGGGAAAACATTGCATCTCACCTTCATATTTCTCGTACTGCAGTTTGGAAACACATTCAACAATTAAAAAAGAAAGGATATCAAATAACTGCCAAACCAAACCAAGGATATCATCTTTTAAAAACACCAGACACAATTACTATCGAAGAAATCAAACAGGTCCTTAAAACTCGGCATTTTGCATCAACAATTCATCATCTTCAGAGTGTTTCTTCAACAAATGATTATGCAAAAACACTTGCTAAGAAAGGTGAACCGGAGGGATCATTGATCATTGCAGACAAACAAACCGGTGGACGCGGTCGGAAACAACGAAAATGGATTTCTAACGAAAAAGGATTATGGTTTTCACTCATTCTCAGACCAAAACTTGCGCCTAATGATGCTATGTTAACTACCATGTGTGCTGCTTGTGCGGTAACTAAAGGAATTTTCCAGCAAACAAATCTAAAACCAAAAATTAAATGGCCAAATGATATCCTGATTAATAACAAAAAAGTATGTGGAATTCTTACTGAACTCTCTGCTGAAATCGATGAAATAACCTATCTTATCATTGGGATAGGAATCAATGTAAATAACGATATACCTCAAACGTTAAAAGAAAAAAGTACCACTCTTAAAAATGAAAGTAACAATCCCATAGACGCTGTTTTATTACTTTCAAATATTCTTTTTTCGTTTGAACATTTTTATCAAGAACTTACCAGTGGTAACATCTCAATGATTAAAGATACCTGGCTTTCTTACTCCTCAACTATTGGTTCAACAGTTTCTGTAACCACAGAAAAAGAGATGGTGACAGGTGTTGCAGTCGATCTTGGAAAGCATGGGGAGTTAATCGTGAAAACTAACCAGGGAGAAAAGAAAATAATAACGGGAGATATATCATATTTGTGATTATTTTTTAGCTTGAAGGTCTTCCTTGATCTGAAAAACCATGAATGGGATCATAAGGATTAAATGCAGGATCACCGAACAAACAACGAACATAATATGTCGGTGTAACCGTATCAACTCTCTTTTCACCACGAAGTGCTTCGCCAAGACTATAATCATCAAGGATCAAATGATCTTCTAATACGGTTAATCCAGCTTCTTGTCCTGTCTCCCGAGTTGCTCCAACAAATGCATTAGATCCAGCATAAAGAAATGAAAGTGAAATGCTCATTTGTGGTACTACACCATCCACTCGACCCATTAAACAGGCTGAAGTAAGAAACACATTTGGTCGACTGATATTCCAGGATCTCACTTGTACAGCACCAATTGATTGCCCAATACTATTAAAACCATAAATAGAGGGAGTAAACCAAAACCAATCACCATGCCCAAGGTATTCAACGTAATTAGTATCCGTATACACATTCAATCGTTCAGCTGCTTGTCTACTATTCCTTAAATCTCCATACACCGTTGTTAAAAATCCATATGACTCTATTTTATTAGAATACGGAATCTGATGAAAGAAACCTCCGGTTTCTCCAAAACCTTCACCGAAAACAAAGTTGAATTTTCGATGCCATTCATCCTCCGGTGTTGGCGGTCCGCATAACTGCTCATAAAATAAGGTACGAGCAATTAATAGTGACGTGTCACTAGCAGTATATGACATGACTCGGCCTGGAGAAAGACTATGATTTAGTGAATATGGATTATCTGATGGAAGACCTCGTTCTGCCAGATGAGTTTGATTACTTGGATAATAATACATGGGAATCATATTTGTATCACCAAGTAGGGCAAGCCATCCACGTCCATTCATATATCCATTGTATAAACCATGGTTTTTGAATAAACTGAGATTTTCTTGTAACCGTGAAATAATAAAGTTTACTTTTTTATTGTTATACTCTTGAAGTGTTTCATCATACCATGGCCCTGTCGAGTGATGATCTGCCATCTCAAGATACGTTTCATCTGTGAGACTGAATTGTTCATCTGCAATCATAATTCCTCCATGGGCACTGGTTAAATAAGCTGCATTTTGAGATAAATCTGAAATCAAAGGATAATGTGCATCATTTAAAGTTTGCATATGTTGATCTATTTCTAGAATAGTTTTTACATCTGATACTCCACGAAGTGAAAAATAACCTCCACGATATCCATAAAATAAAGATATTGTTAAGGTGTATTCTCCACTATGATTTGTAATCAATGTTTCAATATATGTTGCATTAGTTCGGTAGCCTGGACTGTGTCCATAAGCAATAGTTCTTCCATTTGGACCTGTTAAAGTTGCAGAAAGAAAAACAGGCGTCGAGCCATCATTTGGAAAAACACTAGTTGTTTCTTTCATTGTTAGTTTTATTGAATACTTATGTATGCCCTGAGGAATAGTGATCTTTTTTGTCACCGTATCAGATCCAGATAATACAAATTTTCTACCCAATAAATAAAGTGAAGTATGTTGAATTGGAATCTGTATCCGTTCGTTGTTTTCATCTTGTAAATTCAAAGGTGAAACATCTTTTGGATTGGTAAGAGTCACATAATCTATTTTTTTGAACTGATCCCGGATTGCAGATAACATCAATTCCTGGATATCTTGAGTATTTTTCATGTGAATGATCTCATATGAATCTTGAAATTGTGAAGGAATTTTCGATCCAACCACATAAATAGAAGACGCGCTAAGTGATTCCAATGTTAAGAAAAGTTGTTGATGATGTTGTTGGTTTGGATTATATAGAAGAATAGGCATATGAAGATAACTAGCGAGAGGAGTAGATAAAAGAGCAAGCGTGTAGGTATCAACGCTTTCATCTATTGGTAAAATTAGTGCCTTGTCACTTTTTGGAAAGTAATCTTTTGCTAACTGATAGGAAAGTGATAGTGGGGAACCAACGAATGTTTGATCAACAGCATAGTTTTCAGGTGTAAAACCGATACTAATAATTGTAGAATCCGATTTAAAATTTGAAATAAAATCTTGTTGTCTTGCACTAACTGTTTGGCCCTGAACGAGTAATAACGGTTGTAATGATTGGTCCTTATCAGTATACCAACAAGCAAGAGGTGAAGTTAAAAGATTATAATAGGGATGTTCATCAGAAACAAGATAAATGCTATGACCTTCAACAAATGTATTTTTCTCAGAATGGTTAATTGCTCCTTGCCCCAAGGGAAAACTACCCATAAACATGGTGAGGAACACAGTGAAAATAAGGATTTTATGAAGATACGTATTCATCACTTTTAATTATATAAATTCATCATTAAATAAACTTGTGCAGCGTAAAAATAAAAATGAAAGCAAAGAAGAATCTGACTATTTATCCCATGATTTCTTGAGGATGTTTTTCGCATCTTCTTTCAACTTTTTATCAGGATTTTTCTCACGAATCTTTTGTTCATGTTTTTTTAACAGGTGCGCAACATAATTTTTCTCATCTTCAGAACCAGGTACAAGCATACTGAATGGCACCACCTAATAATATCCTTCTTTTGAAAAGCTGAATAAAGTTCTAGTTTATAAAGTTATATTAAAAACTAGTAATGGGATTTTAAAAATAAATTATTTTGCATTAATTCACACATTTGTTTAATCTTCTCATCATAATTTCACTTGTAACGAGATACTAAACAAATTTTTTTTAAAATATAACATTAATAACAAGCGTTAATATTAAATATTAATGAGTTTATAATTAATATAATAGTAAACTTAGAAGATCAGTACATTTTCATTAACTGGGGACAAAAAATGAATATGAAACAAATCATAATTCTTACAACACTTACCATGATTCTTGTTTCTCTTAATTCATCTGCTAATATTTCCCAAGATAACCCAATAATGCTCTCAACAGCCGAGGAAGAAATCGTTTTTGCAGAATATGCTACAGCAACATGGTGTCCTCAATGCCCTGTTGCTTCTGAAACATTATACGATAGTTATATGAATGATAATGCTCCTTTTTATTACGTAAGTTTGGTCAGATTCATCCAAGTCCCATATATTCAATTTTATTTTGATAATTATATTGATGAAGTATTAGTTACCAACCCATAAAAGGATTTGAAAGATATGAAAATAAAAAACATCTACATCCCACCAGGATACCTAGTCGTCACTGTTATTTTAGTTACAATAATCGCTGGTTCATTACTACTATCTGATGATAACAGTGAACAGGATACCCAACCTCCCACTCTTACCGTGATTTCAAAAAATTTTACCATGTATCAAGGAGAACAAAAGCAAATTTCAATCGAATATTCTGATAATACAAATGTAACCGAAGCAACCCTATTTTACAAAAGGGAAACTGATGTTAACTGGCAGTCAACATCTATTCTTTCAAAATCATATTCATTCACCGTTTCATCTGATGAAACAAAAAATTATTACTATTATGTGACCGTCAACGACCAAGCAGAAAATGGACCCGTTGGAGATCCCTCAACAGACGGGTCACGATTCTATACTATTACCATCCTAAAAAACAGTAATTCAGATGATGGTGAAAATATAACAAGAGCTGTATTTGTAGAAGAAGCAACAGCTACTTGGTGTTCCAATTGTCCTGAAGCCGCTGAGGCAATTCATAACTCATATGAACAGCAAGATATACCATTTTATTATGTTAGCATGGTTGAAGATGAAAATCAAAAAGCAAAAAATCGATTAGAAAATGAGTATAATATTCTTGGTTATCCCACCATCTATCTAGATGGGGGATACAAAGTTTTTGTTGGTTCACAGAATATTATTGATAATTTAGATTCGTCCTTGAGGGAAGCATCTAATCGTCCCACCCCATTAATTAAACTCTCCTTACAAGCCGAATGGAATGAAACAAGAGAAGAACTTAAAAATACAATATACATCAACAATTTTGAGGATTCAACATACACTGGAACTATCAAACTTTATGTTACTGAAATCAAGAGTCAATGGTCAGATGTGAACGGAGATCCGTATCATTTTTCATTTTTAGATTATGGATTAAATGAAGAGATTAGTATTTCTTCCGGAGAAAACAAAAGCATCTCAAAAGTGTGGAATCCTTCAGAAAAAGGATTTAATGTTGTAAAGGAAAACCTGTGGGTCGTAGCAGTTTTATTTGATGATGAACAACATACCGGTTATTCAAACCCCTCAGAACAAGATAAAGAATTTGATGCGTACTATGTGGATGCAACAACCGCTAGTAGGGTCACAAAGGGAACACTTCCACCAACTATTGGGTTAAAAAATCCAAAACCGTTTTATCATTATATTCGTGGGAATGAAGCAAAAAACAAGTTACTATCAACGACTTATGTTGTTGGTAAAATGACCATTGAAAGCAATATTGAATCAGATCTTGCAGTTGAAAAAGTAATCTTTCAAATAACGGGTAATCGGAATAATTTCTCAGCTGAAATCACCCAGCCACCTTACGAGTACATCTGGGATCAGTTTTCATTTGGTAAATACACAATCACAGTAAAAGTAATTGATGAACAAGGCCGTTCAGATTCAGATACCATTGAAAACGTATGGGCCTTTATTTTGTAAGAAACATGGAATTAAATGATGCTAGAAGATTTCGAGCTGCTACACTAGTGAACGGATAGAATCCTTTTAGAACCGCAGGCAGAGTTCGTAATATTATCTCTTTTGGTGAGTAAAACTGTTTATACAATGAAAACACCCCGCGTTGTAACTGTTCAGCAGTCATATGTTTTGGTTGAAACACAGGATTAAACATAGTATATTCATCCCATTTTGTGGTCAACAATCTCTTTTCTTTTTGAAGTTTTTTAAAAAGTGGTGTTCCCGGGAATGGAGTTACGATTGTGAAATCAGCCACATCGATTTTTAGTTTTTTTAGCATTGAAAAAGTGTCATCAAAAACATCAGGTGTATCAGTATCAAATCCAAACATGAAATCTCCGATCACAATCATATTATGGGAATGAATAAGATCAATTGCAGTTTTGTATTCTTTTACAATATTTGTTGATTTTCCCATTAATTCTAAGGTTTGTTGTTGAAATGATTCAAATCCGACTAACCATCCGATACATCCAGCTTCTTTTGATAATGAAACAAATGAAGGATCTCTAGCAAGCAAGTTAATATTTCCATTGCAAAAGAAGTGTTTTTTTAAAGGTTTCATTTGTCTGAAAAGTTCTTTGGTATATGAAGGATCGATTGTTAAAGACATATCATAGAACGTAAAAATTTTCTGAGGAAGATTTTGTATCTCTTCAATTACCTCCTCAATTGGACGGGTGTAAAACTGGTTTCCATTCGGTGTGTTTCCTTCAGGACAAAAATGACATTGATAGGGGCATCCTCTCGTGGCTTCAATTGCGCCCATAAGAATAAATCCTGGGAGCGCAACGTTAGTTGATGGTATAAAGCAGTTTTTTGTATCGTAGGATTTTGGAGGATAGATCTTTTGAATGTTCTTTTTTTCCACATCTTTTAAGAGATCAAGCCAATTACATTCTCCTCTACCAAGCAAGACCGTATCTGCATGTTTTAATGCTTCATTTGGAAGCGCTGAAGCATGTAAACCACATAAGATGACAGTAACTTCCTTTTTACGGAATTGATCTGCTATATCATATGCAACTGGCGAGGATGCAGTATTATAATGAATAACAACCAGGTCATATTCATCAGTGATCTTACGTTGATGATACCGTTCATTTAGAACAGTTACTTGATGCTTTTTTGGTGTGATTGCTGCAAGCCTTCGAATATATAATGTTGGTAGAATAGAAAAAGTAGTAAGAAATCTAGTAAGAAAATGATTTGATGACCGATTTGATTTTTTTAATTGTTCAATAAGAAGGATTTTCATAAAAAACCTCAATCGTAAGCTAATGGAATATTTATTAAGGTATTATTTATTTGCATAGCTAATTGGTGTAATAATGAATCCGTTTTATAATCCTTTTTTTCTTGTAAAACTTTTGAAGAGTTATCTATTTGACATAAATCGTTTAGATCTATGGTCTGAAGAAAAGTTACATCGTTTTCAGGACAATCAATTGCGATCCATGGTAATGTATGCTTGGAAAGTTCCAATGTATCATAATCTTTACAAAAAACATGATGTACATCCTAAAGATATCAAAAACCGCTTTGATATTCAGAAACTACCAATTGTTACCAAGGAAGATTTCAAGGGAAAAAGCATTTCTGATCTCATTCCACAAAGGAAAAATCCATCTTCTGTTGTGAAAGTATCAACATCTGGAACTACCGGAAAATCGTTGGATCTATATGTGGACATGTATGAAATCATCATGGGTTTATTCGGATATTTACGAACTATACGATCATATGGTCTTGATTGGCGAGGGCAAAAACTTTCGATTATTGGAGATTTCGCACCTCATACAGCTGAATCAGGATACGTAAAAAGAGGATTACTTCCAAAATCTTGGTTTCAATCATCATTACAAAACATTCAATGGTTAGATACTAATGATTCGCCTGAAAAAATTCTTAAGGATCTAGAATCCTTTCAACCTGATTTTATTGGCGGATATACAGGTATGCTTGGTCATATCGCAGTTCTAAAGAATCAAGGAATGAAATCGACGATTCAACCGAAATGTATCGCATCAACCGGTGCGTTACTTGATCCAAAATTAAAAGAATATATTGAACAAACATTTTCAACAAAAATTTTTGAAGTATATGGTGCAACCGAAACTGGACCTATAGCATTTCAAAGACCCGGTACCACAGAGTACTCGATAATGTCTGATTTTCTTTTAATCGAATTTCAAAATGAAAATGGAGAATATGTTTCATCTCACGAACCCGGATACACCATTGTCACCAAATTGTATAGTGGAGGTACGCCCATCATCAGATATAATGCAATTAATGACATTGTTTCACCTGACTATCATAAATCTAGTTCTTCTACTATTTTACCAAATACCATAAAACGAATCTATGGCCGAGATAGTATCCGATTGTATCGAAAGGATGGAAAGATTTTGCTAGGTTCCTCACTAACAACAATTTTTAGTCGACTCTTATACAAACTGGAAACAAGTAAGATTCGTGACTTAAAAGTCATTCAACAAACAGTAGATGAAATTGATGTACAGTATGTTGTTGATGAAAATTTGCGTAATAAAGGAGTTAAGGTAGAAGATATCTGTGAAGAATTAAATAAAGGATTTAAGGAAGTCTTCGGACCATCTGTGATAGTGCAATTTACAGAAGTTAAATCGGTTACTAGAGATGAACCGCGCATTATGACAAAAATCGATCCTAAATCAATGAAATTAACAGGTTTTGCATAAGATACTTTGTCAATCCTTTAAAAAAACAATTTTTTTGAATAAATGGAACTAAATTTTTTTTCGGAATACTAGTTTTTAGCTGAGAAATAATGTAAAACCAAAAGTTATTTAAACAGAAA